>JBCCRV010000030.1:0-20131 GCA_039201085.1 Myxococcota bacterium
AAATAGAATATATGACAATCAACAATCTATTTGCCGGCTGTCTAGGACTTCTACGCCTTCCGGTCGAACACTATTTCGAAGAGAAATCGGAAAAATGTCTTTGTTTGAGCCGCCTAGCCGATGGGTGAGACACGGCCCGATTGATAGAAGCTTCCTTCGTCGCTAGGAAACAGGCGTGGGACGACGAGCTGGAAGCCGGAACGCGGACTATGCGAAGAAGCGAAAGGAGCTTGCCCAGCGGGTCGCCGAGCACCTCATGGCCGCCGACAAGGAGCGCGCGCCCTGCCTGGGGCGCTGCGCCGAAGCGGCCGGCGTGAGCGTTCCGACCCTCAAGCACTACTTCGGCGACCGGCAGGGGGTGCTTCAGGCCGCCCTGGGCGCCGTGGGCACGCTCGGCGAAGTGCACGTCGCGAAGGTGGCCCAGCCCCAAGGCGGTGTGCGCGAATCGCTGTCTGCGGCCCTTCTTTTCTTCGCTGAGGGTTGGGCCGCCGGCCTTCGCTGCATCGTCGAATCGGGCGTGGTGCTGAGCACGGAAAGCGCGAGCCTTGGACCGTCCTTTCTGCGGGACGTGCTCGAGCCGTTGATCCTGGCGCTGGAGCGGCGCCTCGCGTGCCATATCGATCGCGGCGAGCTTCGACTCGACGACACCCGGGTGGCGGCGCTCGCCCTATGGTCGCCGGTGGTGGTGGCGCTCCTTCACCAAGACAGCCTCGGCGGTCAGTCGACGCGCCCGCTCGATCTGCCGGCGTTCATTCAGGCGCACGTGGACGGCTTTCTGAGCGGGTACGCCATCGCGTGAGTTCGCCTGGTAGGCTCCCCCCATGGCATCCGACGACGCGACGCCGCACCACCCGCAAGACGACCGCACCGTTCAGCAGGCGCACGGCCTGGGTGATGGTCGCACGCTTCTCACCCATCGCATCGTGCTCTTTTGCGCGTACGGCGATGGGCCGCAGAGCTCTTGGGACTTCGAGTCGCCGCGCGTGGCGATCGGCAGTGCCGACGGCAACGACGTGGTGCTCTCCGATCCAGCCGTGAGCCGTCGTCACTGCGAGATCGTTGTGCGCGACGGCACCTACCGGCTGCGCGATCTCGAATCGACAAACGGCACCTTCGTCGGCGAGACGCGCGTTCAGGAAGCGTACCTGCAGCCGGGCACGCGCTTTCGCGTGGGCGATACGTGGATCGAATTCGAACCGGATACGCGCCTCTCCCAGCTGGTGCCGACGGAGGAGAGCAGCCTTGGTGAAATGGTGGGCGTGTCCGAGTCGATGCGCTCCGTCTTCGCACTCTTTCGCGAAGTCGGCCCTTCCCAGCTGACCACGCTGCTCGTCGGCGAAACGGGCACGGGCAAGGAGCTTGCGGCGCGTGCGCTGCACGGCGAAAGCGGCCGCGGGCCCTTTGTGGTGGTGGACTGCGCGGCGCTGCACGAAAACCTGATGCAGGCGGAGCTTTTCGGCGTGGAGCGCGGCGCCTTTACGGGCGCGGATAAGCGCCGGCCCGGCGCCTTTGAAAACGCGCAGAGCGGCACGCTCTTTTTGGATGAGGTGGGCGAGCTGCCCCTCGACATGCAGCCGCGGCTCTTACGGGTGCTCGAGCGCCGCGAGGTGTCTCGGCTGGGCGGCCATGAAGTGATCGATTTGAACGTGCGCGTCGTCGCGGCGACGCACCGCGATTTGCTTGCGCTCGTGCGCGAGGGCCGCTTTCGCGAGGACCTCTACTACCGACTGGCGGAGATCGTCGTGGAGCTTCCGCCCCTTCGGCAGCGCCTCGAAGATCTGCAGGTGCTCAGCAATGCGATTCTGGCGGGCGAAGCCGTGCTCGCGCAGGACGGCCTCGCTTGGCTGCGCACGCAGCGCTTTCCCGGGAACGTGCGCGAGCTTCGCAACCTGCTGCGCCGCGCCGCCGCGCTCGCGAGCGCCAAGATCATCGATCGCGCCACCCTTGAACGCGCCGTGAAGCTCGGCGCCCGCCGGCCGGCAAGCAGCCATTCGACGGTCGCCACCGAGCTACCGCTCGCCGAAGCGCGCCGCCAGTGGGTCAGCGCGCATACGCGCCAGTACTTGCAGTCACTGCTCGAGCGCTACGACGGAAACGTCGACGAGGTAGCGGCGCACGCCGGCGTGCACCGCAAGAGCGTGCAGCGCCTCTTGCGCGAGGGGTAGCCATGAAGGACTGCCGCGGCGGTCATATCATCACGCTGCATGTCGCCGAGCCGGAGCGTGTGCCCGCGTTCATTCCGGTCTTTGAGCTGCTTCGCGCGATGAAGATGCTGGACTTTCCGAAGTACGCGGCGTTGGTGGAGTTCGACCTCAGCGTCATCGAGGGCGCTGACTTCATGAGCTCAGAGCGTGCCTTTCTCGAGTACTTTGAATCGTTGCTCGATGAACCCGCGAAGCAGTATTTTGCAACCGGGTGGGACGCGACTTCCGAAGAACGCGAGCTCAGACTGAGGCTTCTCGAGCTGACGGATAATAGTCATCGTGGCGACCCCTTCTGAAAACACACCACAGCGATGCTCTCCCCGACGCACTCGACGAACTGACCGATCATGAACTGGTTCTCCTTCACTTCGATTGGGAGGCGCAGCAGCCCCATGAAGCGAGACTCTACTGGACTGAGTTGGCCGTTCCCTTTGGTGGAACGCAAGCTCTCAAACAGTTTCCGCGCGCCTTCGGAATGACGACGAAACACGATTCGACGGCTCATCTTGTCACTCAAGAGTCGGAAGTGGGCTGGTCGCGCGAAATCGCCGAGGAACTTGTGGCTCAGGGCCGCGGCGTGGATTGGTACCGGGCACGGGAGGCGGGCGAGCCGCCGAATGAAGGCGATCCCGATTCGTAGGAACGGCGCGTTTTTGGATGTGGCCTATACTGCGTCCCGTGCCCACGCCCGCTCGTTACCAAGCCCTCTTTGAGTTGGCTTCCGGCGGCATGGGCGTCGTGTACGCGGCGCAGCGCCGGGAGGGCGATTTTGAACGCCTGTGCGCGATGAAGCGCTTGCTCGAACCCTCGGAAGAATCGCAGGCGATGTTTCTCGACGAAGCGCGTCTGGCGGCGTCGATCAGCCATCCGAACGTCGTGCCCGTCACGGACTTTGGCCAAGACGACGAGGGCCCCTTTCTCATCATGCCGCTCATCGAAGGCACAAGCCTTCGTGGACTTATGAAGGGCCTTCGGGCGCAGGACCGGCCACTGCCCGTGCAGCTTGTGCTCTTCATCGGCGAGCAGATCGCCCAGGGGCTGGCCGCCGCGCACGAGGCGCGCGACGGCTCGGGCGAGCCCTTAGACATCGTGCACCGCGACCTCTCGCCGCAGAACGTGCTTCTTGGTTTTGACGGCTCCGTTCGCATCACGGACTTCGGCGTCGCCCGCGCGAAGACGCGCTCTACGGAAACGACCCAGCTTGGCATCATCAAGGGCAAGATCGGCTATCTCTCGCCCGAGCAGCTACGCTTTCGCAAACCCGACGCCCGCTCCGATCTCTTTGCGCTCGGTGTGGTCCTCTTCGAGCTGGCGTCGGGGAAGCGGCTTTATGCGGGCGAAGATGCACCGCTCCGCATTCTCGAAGAGCCGCCGCCGAACCTACGGGTGGTGCGGCGCGACGTAAGCGCGGCCTTTCGCGATCTCGTTCGCGGCCTGCTCGCGAAGTCGCCCGATGCGCGACCCGGCTCGGCCCGCGAGGTCGCCGCAGCCCTTCATCGCCAGTACGCCGAGTGCGTCGTCGAAGAGGGGCGCCTCGAGCTTGGCGCCCTCATCGAAGAGCTCTTTCCGAACGCGCAGCGCGAGCTCCGCGAACGCATTCGGCAGGCGCGCGAAGCGAACGCCGACGCGAAAACGTCCTCCGACCGCCGCTGGCCCCGTTGGGCGGCCGCGGCGGCGGCGATGCTCATCGCCGGCGGCGGAGTGGCGCTGGCGCTGCGTTCCGCGGAGCCCGACGACGCGAACCCCGTCGAAGCGGCCCCACTTGCGGCGCCCCCCGTCGCGATCGAGGCTCCGCCCACCGACGAAGCGCCCGAATCCGAGGCGATCGCGCAAGCCGTAGACGACGCTCCGGAGCAAGCGAGCGCCGCGCCGGAGCAAACGAGCGAAGCGCCCACGATGCGCCGGCGTCGACGGCGCATTCGGCGGCCAGCCCGCATGCGCCCCGCTCCCATGCGCACCGCACGAAGGTGTCCCGAAGGCGTGCCTCCGGAGCTCTGCGTCTACCCAGACTGATGGGCGCCGCGGAAGACTCAGCTCTCCTTGCGGGGGACACTCCCCACCAACCTCGAAATGACTCGCGCCCTTGCAGCCCTTCGGGCACGTTGCGGCCGTGACCTTGGATGCGCCCCGAGAACACATCGCTGATGCGATTCAGCACCTTCGCACGTCCACCCATGCGTTCGCCTACGCGATCGATGAGAGCGTTCGGCTCGAGGTGTCGGACATGCCTACGCGGAGCTGGTTTCGCTGCGAACTCGAGCTGTCCGAGTGGCGTTCGATCGCTCGGCAGGTGGGTTTCGATCCATCGTTGCCGTACGCGTCCGAACCGCTGACGGTCGAAACCCCCCTCGGGGAGCGATTGAAGGGCTTCGTGGCCATCAGCGTGTACCTGCGCTTTCACGATCTGCCCGATGGTTTCGAGCGCGCGCGCATGCGGGTCGGTGTACGAAGTGCGTCCAACTACGCTTCCTATAGCTTCGAGGGCAACGACCTCGTCCCCTTCCGCGATCGTTGGGTGCTGCACCAGGACGTCGATCGCCTCAGTGCGAACGAGCGCGCGTGGAACGTGAGCCTCGGCTACCAACGCGACCTCATCACCACCTACGTCAGTGAAGCCATACAGATCAAAAAGGCCGACCCCGATGGCCTCCAGCTCGATGTCGCTGCCCAGACACGCCAGCTCCCTCAAGTGCATCGGACCCCCGAACACGAGAGCTACAGCGGCCTGCTCGTCTACGAGTTCGACGTGTGCTTTCGCTCGTAACTCCTGGGGACGCTTTGAAGTCCGGCTCGCGGCGGCGGCGTGGACCGCGAGCGCACGCCGAGCGGGTGAAGCCCCCCTCCGCACAAATTCAGCAGACTCAGGTTCAGCACCCGCGACCAGGTTCGCCCGCACCCAGACGAACGTGTTCACTTCCTCGATGCTGCCCGCGCGTATGGACCAGAAGCTGCGCGTCTATGTTTCCTTAGGCCTGGGTCACGTGGGCTATGTCCCGCGTCCACTCGTCGTGTCGCAAGACACGAGAGCGAGTGGGCGCTCCCCCACCCATTTTCTCTCACCCGTTCGACGGCATAGGAAGGCGGGGGAGAGGGGCTTCACCCAGAGGCGCGTTGGGGTCCGACGCCGAAGGCGGCGGCGTGGACCGCGAGCGCACGCCGCGTCCAGAGCACGGGGCCCCCGCGAGGCGGGTGAAGCCCCTCGCCCCCGCCGGTTTCCGGGCCGGCGAACACCGAACCGCTTGGCAGAATCGACCACGTCCGTCACGATGCCGTTGCTGGAACGACACATTCCCGCATCAGGGTAAGCCGCGATGGGTGCACGCATTCTGGTAGTCGAAGACGAAGCCGATCTCGCCGAGCTTGTCGCGTTTAACCTTAAGCAGGCGGGCTACGCCACGACCACCGCGTCCGACGGTGCGACGGCGCTCGCCGAGATTCAGCGCAGCCCGCCCGATCTGGTGGTGCTCGACGTCATGCTCCCGGACATCACCGGCCTTGAGGTCTGCCGACGTCTGCGGCGTTCGGACGCCACCGTGGCGCTTCCTGTCATCATGCTCACGGCGAAGGGTGAAGAGGTCGACCGCGTCGTTGGCTTTGAAGTCGGCGCCGACGACTACGTGCTCAAGCCCTTCAGTCCGCGCGAACTGATCCTCCGCATCGAAGCGATCCTTCGGCGCGTCGGCGGGAGCGACAGCGACACGCCACGCGCCATTGAGATCGACGCGCTCGCCATCGATGCCAGCGCCCATCGCGTGCTGGTGGAAGGCAAGGAAGTGCTGCTCACAGCGCTCGAGTTTCGCCTCTTGCTCGACCTCGCGAAGCGGCGCGGGCGAGTCCAGTCGCGCGACGCTCTGCTCGAGCGCGTTTGGGGGTATGCTCCCGGAATCGAAACG
Organism: Myxococcota bacterium; assembly: GCA_039201085.1. Taxonomy (GTDB): domain Bacteria; phylum Myxococcota_A; class Polyangia; order Polyangiales; family Houyiibacteriaceae; genus JBCCRV01. The sequence goes on from JBCCRV010000030.1 coordinate 6,098, forward strand.
CGAACCGTCGACACGCACGTGAAACGCCTGCGCGAAAAGCTTGGGGTTGCGGCCCAGTACATCGAAACGGTTCGAGGCGTTGGTTACCGCATGATTCGCGACTGACGCTGTGCGGCGCGAAGCCGGCCACGGGACTGCAGCGCACGGTGGTCCGGCCGGACCACGAAGCGCTTCGCGTGCGAGCCTTCGTTCGTCGCCAGATGGCGCGCACGGCGCCGCGCCGCGGGGGATCAATTCGCTCAACTACAACCTGCGGTATCCGCTTCGCGAAGTCCCCCAGCGACGCAAACCCGCACGATCATCGCGCCCCCTGGTGCTCATGCGGGCTAGGTGTTTTCGCTGATGGAGCGGCGAACGCCACGCGTAAGCGGTCTTCGAACCAGCTTGATCAGCGCGATCGTGACGGCGATCGGTGCTCTCGTGCTCGTGCTCTTGCTCCTTGAAGATCCGCTTGTGCAATTTCGGCTGCAAAGCCTCGCGCGCGATGAGCTCGCGGAGGTGCTTGGGCGATTCAAGGGGGCGGTGGATGCGGGCGAGAGCGCGCGCACGGTGGCGGCGCGCATCGCGGCAGAAGAAGGCGTTCGCATCACCGTGTACGAAGAGGGCGTCCCCGTCGTCGACGGCGGCTTGCCATCGCCCGAAGAGGAGGGCGATGAATGGCGCACCCGCTTTGAAACGGGCGAAGGCGATTGGTTCGAAACGGCCGAGCGCTACCTCTACTTTCAGCGCCGCGGCTCGCAGGTGATTCAAGCGTCCCGCAGCCGTTCGATGATGGGTCGGGTGCGCTCGACGGTGCGCGAAGTGATTCTGCTCGGCGGTATTCTCGCGGGCTTCGTTGCCGTCTTTCTCACGGTGGTGCTTTCACGAACGCTCGTTCAGCCCACACAGGAGCTGACGCGCGTCGCGGATGCACTTGCGTCCGGCGATCTCAGTGCGCGCGCCCTCGAAGACCGTGAGGACGAACTCGGTCAGATCGGGCGCTCGCTCGGCCGCATGTCCGATCAGCTTGGCGAACAGATTGCGACCCTGCGGCACGAACAGGATCGGCTGCGAACGGTGCTCAACGCCATGGTCGAGGCGGTGTTCGTGGCCGATCCGTTGGGGCGCATTCAGCAGACGAACGCTGCCTTCGATGCGCTTGTTTCGGAAGAAGCGTACGGCCGTACGGCACGGGAAGTGCTGCAGAGCGACGGGCTTCATGAAGCCGTACGCGCGGCGCGCCACCAGCAGACCGATCGGGTCGAGCTCGACTTTCAACGCGACGGGAAGCGCTTCTTCTTGAACGCTGAAGTCGCGCCACTTCCCGGCGAAGAGGGCGCCGTCGTGGTGCTTCACGATGTGACGAGCCTTCGGCAGGCGGACCGCATTCGGCGGGACTTTGTAGCGAATGCCAGCCACGAGCTGCGCACACCGCTCACGGCCATTCGCGGTTTTGCCGAAACGCTCCGCGACGGAGCGATGAACGATCCCGAGGCGGCGTCGCGGTTCTTGGACGTGATTCTGCGCCATACGAAGCGACTCGACGCGCTCGTTTCAGACTTGGCAGCGCTTTCCAAAGCCGAATCGCCCGATCAACGCTTGGAACTCGAGAACGTCGACGTCGAGGCCGCGGTCACGGAGGTGCTCCGAGGGCTGACGTCCAAGGCCGATGAGCGCGAAGTGCAGCTCATCTTCATGCCGTCGGGCGAGGGCAACGGCGCTTGGGCGAGCGCCCGAGGTCTCGATCAGGTGCTCGTCAACCTGGTCGACAACGCCATCAAGTACACGCCGCACGGCTCGGCCGTGCGCGTGTCCGTGCATGCGGAGTCAGCAGAAACGGTGGTGGAAGTGCACAATCCCGGGCCGGGCATTCCGGCGGTCCATCACCGCCGCCTCTTTGAACGCTTCTACCGCGTTGATGAAGGGCGTTCGCGCGATGTCGGCGGCACCGGGTTGGGGCTGGCCATCGTGAAACACCTGTGTAGCCAAATGGGCGCGACCGCCGGCGTGAAGAGTGCTCCGGGAAAGGGCGCGACCTTTACCGTTCGGCTCCGTCGTGAGCGCCCGTCACGAAACCGTCACACGGACGAGGGTGCGGCCGAAAGCCCTGAAAACACAGTCTGATCCGTGGCCCGCCGACGGCCGGGAAGCGAGCCGGCGCGCCGATGGCCTGGTGCGTGAAAGCGCCGTAGGCATACTCCGCGCGTGTCGAGCAGTGCTCAGGCGAACCTTGCACCGCGTTCGTTCCTGCACCTCGTGCGGGAGGAGCGCACGTTCATTGGGCTCCTGCTCTTTGGCTTTCTCTTCATTGCGCTGACCTTCGAGAACGCCTTCGTCGCCCAGTGGACCGGCTTCGCGATCGCCGCGTACTCGGTGGTGGCTAACGACAGCATTCAAACGCTGGGCACGTTCATCGCATCGAACCACAAGCGGCCTTGGTGGGTTCTTTGGGCGTACATCGCGGGCATCTTTCTCGTCACCATGATCACCGGCTGGTGGCTGCACGACGGCGACGTCGCCTTTGAGCGGCTGACGGGTACGGAAGGTTTCGAAACGCAGCCCACGTCCTTCAGCTACCTGCAGGTCGCGGCGCCGCTCTTTCTCATGATGCTCACGCGCATGCGCATGCCCGTGAGCACGTCCTTTCTCTTGCTCAGCTGCTTCGCAACGCAGCCGGCGGGCATCGGAAAGGTTCTGACGAAGAGCCTCCTGGGCTACGGCGTCGCCTTTGTCGCGGCCATCGCGGTGTGGATGGTTGTGGCCAAGGTGCTGGAGCGCTACGAGAAGCGAGGCCCCGCGCACCGCAGCTGGTACGTATTTCAGTGGATCACCACGGGACTGCTCTGGAGCGTGTGGCTGCAGCAGGACGCGGCGAACGTCGCGGTGTTTCTTCCGCGTCAGCTGAGCGTGTACGAGCTGATCGCCTTCTGCGGCATCATCACGCTCGGTCTCGGCCTGCTCTTCCGTGCCGGCGGCGAGCGGGTCCAGGCGGTCGTCGATGAAAAGTCGAGCGTGCACGACGTGCGCGCAGCGACGGCCGTCGACTTCATCTACGCGGTGATTCTCTACATCTTCAAGATTGAGTCGAAGATCCCGATGAGCACGACCTGGGTTTTCATCGGTTTGCTCGCCGGTCGCGAGCTGGCGATGAGCCTCCGTAAAACCTCGGGGCGCGGCCGCGGGGCGGCCTTCGCGCTCATTCGTAAGGACCTCACCTACGTCACCATCGGCCTTATCGTGTCGCTGACGCTGGCGTTTGCGGTGAACGAGAACTTTCGAAACGCCCTGCTCGCCGGCGACTGAGCCCTGGTCCCGCCAGCCTAAAGAGGCATGGGGACCGCCAGCCTAAAGAGGCATGGGGACGGAGGTAGGCCATGACTTCGTACGCAAACTGTCGTGGCATACCTCCGTCCCCATGACTTCTTGGTCTGAGTTCGTCCCCATGACTTCTTGGTCTGAGTTCGGACATCACAACTGCTAGCCTGAAGTCATGGCCTACCGCATCGACGACCCCTGCGACGCCAACTGGGATCGCATGAGCCCGATCGAGCGCGGGCGCCACTGCGCTACGTGCCAGACTCCCATCATCGACGCGACCGATCTAACGCGTGCGGAAATGGATGCCCTCGTGCGTGATGCGCCCCCGGCCTGCGTGCGTCTTCGGGTCGGAGCCGATGGCAACGCGATCTTTCGAGGGCCGCGCCGGCGGTCCCTCGGCGGGGTCGTGCTGGTCTCGGCGTTGCTTGTGGGTTGCGGGAGCGGTGCTGAAACCGTGGAGCCGGCCGGAGCGGAGAGCGCCGGCGCCGAGTCGCCCGCGGGCGTGCCGCTTGCTTCGGACGCTTCCCCCACCGCGGCAGAAGAGGCGACAGCGGAAGCGACGCCGGAGACCGAAGGCAGCGTCGACCGGTGCGCGGCGCCGGAGCCCGAGATCCCGCGGCCGCAAATGATCCTCATGGGAGGGCTGAAGGTCTCGCCCTAACGGTCGCGTCCCGGTTGTAAGAACTTTGTCGGGACCCAAGGAGTGCGCATCGGCGCGAGTCCGCGCCCCATGCCGTACACGATCGACGAGCCCTGCGACGCGGACTGGAACGCGATGACTCCCAACGAGCGTGGCCGCTTTTGCGCGTCGTGCCCGAACGCGCTGCCGAGCCCGCTCCCGTGATTCACAGGCGCGGACGGCTCGTTCGCCGAGGCCGTCCGCGCCGCATCGCTCGCTAGCGCATAGCTTGTGCTGCTGGCCGTCCTGCCGCCCCATTTGCGCTTGGGGTAGCTGGCGGTTGGGCGGTGTAAGGCGAATTAAGATCGCCGTGCTTGTGCTCTTCGGCCTCGGGTGAACACGCTGGACCTTCCACACCGAGCACAGGTCCCATGCGCCACGCCTATTTCGCCTTCCTCGCCTTCCTCGTCCTCCATGCATGCGGCGCGGGGGCTCCCGAACCTTCCGCCGCGGAATCGGAGCAAGTTCCCGCCGTTGAAGAACCGGCACCCACACCGACCGCGGAGGCGAGGGGCGCGTCCGAGGGAGAGAGCCAGCACGGTGCTGCCACGAGTTCGCCGTCCCGAGCCGATGGGCCAAGGCCACCGCTGCCGACGCGCACGTGGTGGGAATCGGTGGAGTGCGAAGCGATGCCGGCTCGCGTGGCGTCCCATGGCGGAGCTCGCGCCAGCGTGGCTTTCGGTCCGAGCGGCGGACTCGCCGTCTGGAACACGTCCCCGACGAACGTACGTGTGGCCGCCCTTTCTACCGCGGGCGACCTAAGCGAAACCGTGCACGACCTCTCGGTTCCGCCGGTTCATCGTGCGCCTTGGAGCGTCGGCTATGTGGGCGGGGGTTTTGGCCTTGTCCTGTCCACGGAGTGCGGAAGGGACCTTTGCTTGGTCGGCTACGGTCTCCGTTTGGACGGAGCGCCCGTGGGGAATCCGACGCGGCGGCCCGTCGGACGTCCATGGTTTGGTGCGTTTGCTTCAGTGACGCCACACCGGCCGACTTCGGGCCGCCTCTGGCTCACGCGTGAGCGGGAAAACGGCGGCCGTGACTCGTGGACGGAAGTGCTGTCGCTCCGGGTCGACGACGAAGAGGTGTCCTTCGAAACTCCCGATCGTTCACTGGCGGCGGCCCGGTCCCACGCCCCGCACGACTCGAGCCTTCAGCTGGCGATGCTTGCCGATGTGGGGGAGAGCTTCGATGCACTTCGCGGCGTGGACGAGGACGGCGAGCGCCGCCGGCTCCTCGCGCTCGGTCTGAACCACAGCGTGATTCGGGGTTTGGGAAACCGCGTGCGCGCGTTTGTGTCTTCGGAGGGGCGCGCGCATTTTCTCGCGCAGTCACGTGATGCCCTCGAACATGTGGTGGCGTCCTTCGAAGGCTCGCGGACCGCCGCCGTCGTGTCCCGTGAACCGGCTTCAGCGGATTCGCTACCGCCGGTGTTTCGAGAGCGCGTATCGATGCGGGTTGAGGAGGGCGAGTTGGCCTTTGTCGATGTGCTCGGCAACCCCGTTGGCGCTCGGCTGGCCGTACCGGAGGGACGCGTGCACTACGCCGGCGGTGATCTAGTCGTGACGTCGAGTGGTGACGGCACCCTTCGGGTCACGCCGATTCGATGCAGCGCCGGCGCATCGGGACACGCGCCCGAGTAGCTGTCCCGGAAGTCATGGGGACGGGGGTATGCCATGACCGTTTGCTCAGGGTTCCACGGTTCCAACCCGGTCCGGCGGTACGCAAACCGTCATGGCATATCCCGTCCCCATGACTTATTGGTCGCACGACTTATTGGTCGGTCCGTCCCCACCGAGGTTTGTGCCATCACTGCGCTCAGCGCGGGCGCCGGCCGTGGGTCCCGCGAAACGCGCCCAGCGGAACGCCCCGCGCATCCGTGGACACGGGTTCGAATGCCGAGTCGATGTCAAAGCCCAGACCTTGCCAGTCCATGCGGTTGAACTGCCCGTCCGAGGGGCATGCATTGCTTAGGAGCAGGTCGCTATCGGTGGTGATGAGGTTGGCGTTGGCGTCCAGCTTATCGAGCAAGGCTGGAAGTGCACCGCATCTTGCGCGGTACGCGGACGCTTCCGTGTCGAAGATGTTGAAGTAGATCTGAAGGCGCTCGGTGGTGCCGCCAAAGCCGGTAATGAAGGTCACTGCTGGGTCGCGGCTTCGCACGGTGTTGTGGTGCACGAACACGTCGCGGCAGCGGTCGGAGGTCGACGCGCAGATTCGAAACTCGGCGTTTTCGACAAGGTTGTCGTGAATGTTGAGTTCAACGGCCCCCGCCTGGCCGAGCACCATCATCGGGGTGCCATCAAAGGTGTTGGACCGGCAGGTGTTGTGAAACGAGTTGTCCTTGTCGGTGAAACCAATGCCGCCTTGGAAGTCGGTCAGCGTGTTCCGCTCAAAAAGCGACTCGTGCACGTCAAACCACGTGCTGGCCCCCTTGTTGCTGCCGCAGCGCGCGTCGCAGCGAAAACCCACGAAGAGATTGTCCTGAATGCGCACGAGCGAGTGACGGGCGTCGGTGCTGCCATGACCAGCGAAGTAGAGAAAACTATGGTTTCCGGCATTGTCGTCCATCGTGAGCCCGTCGAAGCGGTTGCTGTGGATCGATACGTTGTGGGCGCTCGACGCCAACACCCCATAGTTACGGCCGTTGGCGAGGGTCAGTCCTTCAATGCCGCGCGCGTGCGTCGAACGTCCGCCAAGGTTGAAGCGGCCTTCCGACTCGAAGTCGATGACGGCCGAGTGCGTTGGATCGCTTGGATGGCCAAGGAGGTGCGATGCATGGGCCGGATCCAGGTCGAGCCGATCCCGAACAGCGTAGCGACCGCTGCGAAGGTAGATAAGCGTGTCGGCGTTGGATGCATCAAGCGCCGCCCGCAGCGTGCGTAGGGGACGGTCTGCGGAGCCGGTGTTCTCGTCGTTACCTTCGCTGGAGACGAAGAGCATATTGGCGACTTCGACGCGGAGTTCGTGCACGTGTTCGATTCGATTTCCACGTTGATCGGTGATGAGGATGCGAACACTCTCCGTGCCGGCGTTCGGCTCAGGCCAACGAAGCGTTCCGTCTTCTTCGATCCGCATACCCCTCGCGACGCTGGCGTCGTCCAAGGCGTAGCGGTAGGGCCAGAGGCCGCCCACCACGCCCAACTTTGCGGCGTATGGGATGCCCGGGAAGGTCCTCGGCCTCAGCGTGCCCAGAACCTGAAGGGGCCAGTCGGGCTGGCCCCTCAAATCCCTCATGCCGGCGTCCGCGCCGACGTCCATGGCATCGACCGCCCCGGCGTCTACGCGCGCCCCTGCGTCGGCCTGGGCGCTCATGTCGAAAGTGCGCATGTCCCGCCGTGAACTGTCCGTCTCCGGTGCATTCATGTCGAGGACGCCCGCGTCGGAGGCGCCGGGCAGGTCCGTCGCGCCGTCGACGGGTGTCTCCATATCGGAGCCGCACGCGACGAGCAGCAGAGCAAGGAGCGGTGTGCGGGACGTTTTCGTGAACACTGCTCCAAGCGTATGGCGCTTGAGGGCGGCCCCACAGAACAGCCTCCTAAGCTCCGCTGAGCGCGGCGAACGCGCGGCGCATCGGTGGAAGGGCGTGTTCGCCCATCACCTGGCCGGATGTCTCAGCCGCGCGGGGCCTTCAGCTCGAGCCGAATGACGACGGCGTCGCGGATGAGATCGTCGGGCCTGCCGGGGTAGGTGATGCCGAACTGCTGGCGGTTGATCGAGAACTCGGCGCTCGCGCTCACCTCGTCGTCGCTCACGGCGACGGTGGCGGGAAAGCGAATCGTTTGTTCAACGCCGTGCAGGTTGAGCACACCCGTAAGCGTGTGCGTGGCGTCGCCGTCACCGCCGGTGGCGATCTCCGTCGTCCGAAATGTGGCCGTGGGGATGTTCTCCACGTCGAAGAACTCGTCGCTCTTCAGATGGCCCGTCAGGCGCTCGCTGTCCGTGAAGAGCGAAGCGGTCTGAATGGTGACGGAGACGGTCGACTGGGTCGGATCGTTCGCGTCGAATTCGATGGTGCCCGCGAACTCGCGAAAGCCACCGTCGTGGCTGCCGGTGACCTTTGAGCCCGTGAAGCCGATGGTGGAGGCCTCGTTGGAAATCGCGAGCGTTTCTCGCTCGCCGGCGTTTTCGGTGTTCTCGGCGTTCTCTTCGGCGGCCGGCGTCTCCGCGGCGGGAGTTTCTTCGAGGACGGTCGCGGCGGCCACTTCGTCGGCGGGGTCGTCACAGCCGTACAGCGAAAGGGCGAGCACGGCAGCAAGGGCAACGTTCTGATGCGTCATGGTTTTTCTCCTTGGGCTCCAAGGCCCGACGCCGTTCTGTAGTCGCCTCCACTGACCCGCAACGGCGAGACTGTGCGCCACATTGTTGCGCCTAGGGAACGATGGGCGCGCTTCTCTAAGGCCGGCCGAGCTGATACGGTGCGTTTTCGCGATGGCAGAGCGCATCGGCAACTGCCGTATCATCGGCGAGATCGGCAGTGGCGGCATGGCCGTCGTCTACAAGGCGATCCAGGAGCCCCTTGGGCGGACCGTTGCCATCAAGGCACTCAAGCCATCGATTGCCGTGGACAGCCAGTTCGCCAAGCGTTTCGAGCGCGAAGCGCACTTCATGGCGTCGCTTCAGCACGAGAACATTCTTCACGTCATCGACTTCGTGAAGGACGGCCGCTCGATGTACATCATCATGGAGTACGTCGAAGGCATCGACCTCTACGATCTGCTCGACCAGTCGCCGACGCTGCCCTCCGAAGTTGCCGCGATCATCACGCTGCAGGTCAGCCGCGCCCTCGATTACGCCCACTTTCGCGGGATCATTCATCGCGACATCAAGCCCGCGAACATCATGATCAGCAAGCAGGGCGAAGTGAAGCTGATGGACTTCGGCATCGCCCGCGATGAAACGCTTTCGGACCTCACAGAAACAGGTACGGGCCTCGGCACGCCGAGCTACATGAGCCCGGAGCAAATCCTCGGCGACAAGCTCGATTTTCGCAGCGATATCTTCAGCGCCGGCATCGTGCTTTACCAGATGATCACGGGCCAGAAGCCCTTCGTCGAAGACGAAGCCCGCACGGTGATGCAGAAGATTCGCCTCGACCGCTTTGTTTCGCCGCGAAAGCTCCAGCCCAACGTGCCGCGCCAGCTCGAGCGCATTCTGGGCCGCTGCATGGAGAAGATGCCAGCGAACCGGTATCCGACGACGCAGGCGCTCATCGACGACCTCAGCGAGTTCATCTCGCCGCGCGTGCCGATGAACTACTCGGCGCGCCTCGTCATGTTCCTCCGCGACGTCGGCGTGCTCACCGATTCGGAGGCCGACAACCTGCTTGCCGCCGGCGCGCCGAAAAGCCGCCGGGGCAACAAGGACCGGCGCCTGCTGCGGCACGTGGCCTGGATGCAGGCGATCTTCTTCGGCGCCGTGGTGTTCAGCGGGGGCGCGATTCAAGCCGCGTCCGGACGGCTCAGCGGCGAAGACGGCGAGTTCGTCTCCCAGTCCGGCGGGCGCGTCGTGCCCGAACGGGCGGGCTTTTTACGCGTGGTCGTCGACCCATGGGCGCACGTGGAGATCGACGGACAGCAGGTTGCGACGACGCCAACAGCGCAGCGCATCGCCCTCGCGCCGGGCGTTCACTACGTCACGCTCCGCAACCCGTATCACCACGAGGTGCAGCAGGAGATTCGCATTCGCACCGGTGAAACGATCGTGCTTGAGGAAACGCTCGAGCTGCTGCATCCCCTCGAGCCCAGTGAAGGCGAGGGCGGCGAAGGAGAAGGCGAATGAAGCGCGCGCGCGTGCTGCTCCTTGCGGCCCTGTCCACCCTTGCGGCAGCCGCGGCGGCGCAGGTGGGCGGCGGCTTTCAGCACGTCGTGCGCGAAGGCGAAACGCTCGCGTCGATCGCCGAGCGCTACTACGGCGATCCACGGCGTGAGAGCGTGCTCGTCGCAGAGAACGGCCTCACGGTGGGCGGCGGCGCGCCGATTCAAGTCGGCCTTCGCCTTCAGATCCCCTACGTCACGTACCATATCGTCGGCGAAGGCGAGACCTGGGCGGAGCTAGCGGCCCGCTTCTACGGCGATAGCCGTCGGGCCTTCGTGCTCATCGAGGCCAACCACGGTTCGTCGAGCGAACAGCCGGACGCGGGCGCGCAGCTGGTCGTGCCCTACCCGCTCCGGCATATCGCGGCGCAAAACGAAAACGTCGCGCGCGTCGCGAAGGTCTACTACGGGCCCGGCATTGAAGGCGCGCGCCGCCTTCGGCGCTTCAACGGGCGCAGGAGCAACCGGCTGACGCGCGGCGAGGTGCTGCTCGTACCGCTCAGCGATATCGCGCTGAGCGAAGAGGGCCGAAACATCGTGCAAGAAGCCACGGGGCAAGCGCCCGAGAGCGACGACCTGCGCGAGCTTCAGGCGCGCATCGACACGGAACTGCCCCAGCTGCACGAGCTCCTTCGGCGCGGCCGCTTCACCGAAGCCGTCGCCCTTGGCAACCACCTGCTCGGCGCCCGCTTCCTCACGGGCACGCAGATCGTCGGCATTCAAACGGACCTTGCGACGGCCTACGTCGCGCTGCGTCGCTACGACCTCGCGGTCCAAGCCTTTCGCGCGGCCCTCGACCGCCAGCCCGATCTCCGACTGCCGGACCTGCGCACTTCACCCACGGTGATGCGCGCCTTCCGCGAAGCGCAGGACATGACGCGCAGCGACGGCGAAGAAGAAGGCGAGGACGCGGAAGCGGACGAAGGCTCGAACGAGGCGGACGCCGAAGAGTGAGGCTGCGGCGGCGCGCGCTGCCCTTGAGTCCTCCCGCGACGATGTGTCGCAACCCTGTGCCGGAGCGTGCAACGGGCGGGCGCTCCGCCGGTCGACGGTATAGCGAAACCCTAGACCGCTCGTCGCTTGAAATGATCCCGCCGCGCCACCGAAGCCCGCCCTCGCGGTGTCACTCCCCCTCGAACTTTGCCTGTATTCCCGCGTCGTCGTTCCGTGCGTCGACTTCGGCGAGTGCTGCACATCATTTCCCGCGGGAAGGTCTACGTAGGCACCGAAGTTGCTAACGGCACTCGCCCATGCGCTACGTGATTGCACTCGTTGCGGCAGGTGCCCTTCAGTCCTTTGTCCCGTCCCACGCGAATGCTCAATTGGACCTTCAACTAACGCTCCCGGCTCAGGTGCCCTCCGTATCGGCGGAGGAGCGGCAGATGCTTCGCGCGGAGCTGGAGCGCACGCCCAAGTGGCGTTTTGCCCGAAGGATTCAGTTCGCCTCGATCGCGCCCTTCGGCGTCTTCGTGGGGTCGAGCCTAGGTGTGATGGGGGCGCTCAGCGGCGGCCCGTGCGACGCGGATTGCGGACCGAACCGGACGAGGCCGATCCTGCTCGGATGGGCCGTCGCCGGAACGGCCCTCGTAGCCACCGCGCTGACACTGCTGATCCGTGGCGCGCGGGAGAGACGACGGCTCTTGCGAGGCTTTCGGGATCGATGGCCGCCGCCGCCCCCGGTGTACGCGTTCTGAGGTTGATGGCCGGTTTACTAAACCGCGTGCCAGACCGCAATCACGCCCGAGCCATCCAATCGCCCAGCGATAGTCCCCTAGGGCTACCGCGTTTCGAACCGGCAGCGATAGCGAACGATGGTGGCCACGGGATCGCCGTTGCGGGCCAAGGGCGCGTCCCAGCGCGAACCACGCAGGACTTGCCGGCACGCCTGACCGAAGGCGGGTGTCGAGCTTTGAAGCACGGCGACGGCGCCCACGCGGCCGGTGGGAGCGATGCGAACGCGCACGAGCGCGTCGCCCCGACGCCCCTCCCGGCGTTCCTCGCTCGGGTACGCCGCCCGAAGCGCGTCGCGGAGTTCGGGCGGACGCGGGGGGCGCCCGAGGTTTGCGACGGGAACGACGCTGGGTCCGGGCGATACGGCAGGCTGCGCCGCCCCGCGAGCGCCCCCGGAGCGCCCAGCTCGGGCCGGCCCGCTGCCGCTCCCGGCGGGTGCGAAGCCCGTCGGACTCGATCCGGCGCTGAGGGTCACGGCGCCAAAATCCAGCGGCGCGGTCGGCGCTTCCGCCGGCGCTGCAGCGGTTGGCGGCTCCGCGGATGGGGGCGCGGCTTCCGGGGCGCGACGTCGACGACGCGGGCGAACCGGCGCCTGTGCAAGCTCGGGCGCTGGCGACGCTTCCTCCGGCGTGGGCTCGGGAGCCGGCGGTGGCTCGACGGGCGGCGGCGAGAGGCGCACCCATTCGGCCCGGGCCGGCTCGGTTGCCGAGGGGCGCGGCGTAGCGGACGGCGTCATAGCAACGACGGTGCCGTGAACGGCGAGGCTTGCCACGATCAAGAGCTCGAAGCGCCAGCGTTTCACGGCGCGCCCGGCTGTTCGCGCGTCGGCGTGACGTTGAACGCGAAGTCGACCACTTGTTCCTCCCGAAGGAGGTCGACGAGCTCGATGACCCGTCCGTGGGGCACGGATTCATCGGCGGCGATGAGGGCGCGTACGGTCGCGCTGCCTTCTCGGGCCGAGCGCACCGCCGCCCGGACCCCGTCTGGCTCCGCGGCTTCGCCGTCCAAGAACCATGCGCCGCTCGCGTTCAGCGAAAGCATCAGTGGGCCGCTGCTTTGCTCGCCCGTCGCCGCTTCGGGCAAGGACACGGGAATGCTCTGGGCGACCTCGAAGCTTGCCGCGACCATCACGATCACGAGCAGTACCAGGACCACGTCGACCAAGGGGGTGACGTTGATGCCGTTGATCTCTTCGTCGCTTTGGGTCGATGCAGCCATCGTTCACTCCGCCGGCGCGCCCGCGGACTGCGGGTCGAAGAAGGATGCGACCACCTCGCGGCCCGTGGCGCCGGCGCGCGCCATGCGGCGCCGAATGGTGCGCTGAAACAGGTTGAAGAAGAAGACCGCCGGCAGGGCGACGAGAAGTCCGACGGCCGTTGCCACGAGCGCTTCGCCGATCTCCGCCGTCAGTCCCGACGTGAGGCCGCCGCCCGCGCGGCTCATCTCCTGGAACGCGCGAATGATGCCGATGACCGTGCCGAGCAGGCCGACGAAGGGCGCGTTGCTTCCCACAGTGCCCAAGAACCCGAGCCGCTGCTCCAGGCGAAGGCGCTCCCGTTCGGTCTCGGCGGCGGCACGCTCTTCGATCGCCTTGGGGCCCGAGTCGGCGTGCAGAAGTCCTTCGGTAACGATGCGCGCGCTCAGCCCGCCGGACAGACGGGCCTGCTCCAGCGCCCCCTGGTGATCGCCCGCGCGCAGCCTGGCCTCCAGGTCCGCGCGGTCCGACTCGCGCTCGCGGGAGCGCCAAAGGACCCATGCGCGATCCAGCACGATGGCAAGACACGCCACGCTGAGGGCGACGAGCAGCCACATGATCCAACCGGCACCGAGGTCGGCCAGCTGAGTGATTTTGTCTTCGATGTTCATAGGGAGATTCCTTTCCTTGCCTGAAGACGACCTAAGTTCAGGTGCCGCCCATCACTTGAACGAAGTTGCGAGGGGCGTGGGGGCACTCGCGCAACAGTTCGTTCCCGCTGCACCGCTCTGTGCATTTTGTCAGCGCGGCCCGCGACGCTCATCGAGTGCCGCGCGAAGAACCATGTGTTCGTCGCGCGGTCCGTTCGGCGACGAGGCGCGTTCGGCGATGCGACGCGTTCGGCGATGACACGTGCTTCGTCGAGCAGCGCGGCGTCTGCGCCGACGTCGAGCGATGCGACGCCCTTGCTTAGCACTTCGGCGCGTGGATGGAGCGCCGAACCCGGCGCCATTGCGTCGTAATGCGCCGGCCCTTCAGCGATCGGCGGGAAGCAAGCAGTAGGACATGTCCTGCACGACGAGTCCGCCGCGTCCGTCGCGAATCGCGAAGACGACTCGCTCCAGGGAGCCTTCCGGACCGGGATCGCGTTCAGCGATCTCAGCGGGTGTGAGCTCCGTGTCCTCCCGTAGGTCGTTGGCTTCCACAAAGAGAAAGTTGGCTTGCGATTCGCCGCTGGTGAGCAGCAGCGCGACCTGGAGAACTTCCGTCGCGGCCTGTTCGTCTTCGGTCTCGGGAACGATGTCGAAGGCGTCGGGCGG
>JBCCRV010000031.1:0-20123 GCA_039201085.1 Myxococcota bacterium
AGGCGGTCTAGATGGCGGACATCTCGACGACGCCTCGAATCGGTTCGTCCCACGCCCAAGCTGCTTCGTACCCCAGGTTCGTGTAGGCGTACATCAGCTTCCAGCGCTTTGACTCCGAATAGGATCGCCAGCGTGCGTCTTCGATTCCTAGGCAGAACGCGTAGTGAAGGCCATCCGGCTCGAGGTAGAACGCCACTTCGAGTGGGAGTTCGGAGCCTGGAAGTAGGTACATCAGTCCGAAGGCGCGCAGCACCGAATCGGACTCTTCCAAGCATTCGAACGTTCCCCAACCGTCGACGGATGCGAGTGCATCGACATGGCTCCGAATGAAACAGTAGACGGCAAAGTTCAGGATTTGGTCGGCGTCGCCGTCGACCTTTAGCGAGTCGGGTACGGCACCCGTGAGCAGGTTGCGAATCGTTTCGAGTGTAGGCCTCCGCTCGAGAAGGTAGCTCCGCCGGATCCGTCCGCAACTTATTGCTCGGGTTGCAGCAGGCCCTCAGGGTATGTCCGTGAACGTAGAAGGAATGCGGCGAGTTCGCTCGTGGGGCAGCGCTGACGTCGGGCGCGACTCATCGCGAGCGTGTGGGTCGGTCAACGTCTGCTTCGGCGCCGCCTGGAGAAGCAGACCGAACCCTTCGAACGACTACCGCTCGTCCGGGCCTCGCAATCGCAGCTCGACACGGACCGGTAGATGGTCCGAGCGGCCCTCGTCGAGAACATCCGTGCGCACAACGGCGAACGGTTCCGAATGCAGTACATGATCCAGCTGGAGGCGCAGCGTGTGCGAGCCGATGGGCCACCGCCATGTCGGTCTGCCGGGCGCGAAGCGGTCCACGGCGTCCTCGAAGCCGCGACGCTCAAGGTAGTGGAGCGCGCCGCCTCGCTCTTCGTTAAAGTCGCCCGCCACGATCGTAGGGCTAGAGGCGTCGATGCCGAGACGACGCACGTGCGCTTCCACCTCTCGGCGATGATGCGCGCTGATCGTTCGGAGCGCACCGAGCGTGCCCACGGGTTCGAGGTGAAGGGCGACCATGTGCACCGGGCCGTTTGAAGTCTCCACCACCGCGCTCAGCGCGTCGAACCACCCCGTCGCTGAGGACGAGGTCTTTGTGTCGCGGAGAGGCCAGCGGGAAAGGACCGCCGCGCCACCCGCTGCAAGGCCGTTGCGAGGCGGAAGCCACATCTGATGGGGAAAGCGCGCTTCCAAGCGCGCACTCAGCGCCGCGCGCCATTCGGCGGTCGTTTCTTGAAGCACCAGGATGTCCGCATCGGCGTTCAAGATCGCATCGAGGGTCGGGCCGTCTCCGGCCATGCCAAAGTTCACGTTGTAGGTCAGCACCGTCAACTCAGCTTCCCCGCTCGAGGAAGGCGCGGTGCGGAGCGTCGGGAGCGCTACGGGGCTGCAGCGCCAAACGCTGACGGCGACGAGCGCAAGGACCACGCAGCCGGCAAGCCGTCGCACCCGCCGAACCGTCAGCCATTGGCGCGGGCAGTCGCGGGGTGGCCTCGTGGAGCTGGTTGGTACCTTCGGCGGGCGGCGCCGTGGGAACACGGATTCGATAGGTTGCATGTCTGCAGCGTGCGCGCCGCCTGCAAACAACGCGTTGAAGAAGGGTGAACTGGCGAACAAACCAACGTTAAAATGACGTGAACGGCAGCAAGACGTAGAACGAGCCGCCCGGCCCCGCGTCCGCCCACGCCTTGCCGCCATGCGCTTCCGCGACGGCTTGTACGAGTGCTAGACCGATGCCCGTGCCTCCCTTCCGGTGGCCCACGAATCGCTCGAACACTCGCTCGACGTCGCCCGCTGCGATCCCCGGTCCGTCGTCGAGCACGCTCAGCAGGTAGCCTCCCTCGGCCCTTTCGAGCCGCACGAGGATCTCGTGCTCGGCAAAGTGGGCGGCGTTCTCCAAGAGGCAGTCCATCGCCCTGCCGCACGCGTTTGCCAGCGCGCGCACGGGCGCCTCGACGAGCGCCAATCGAACCGTGAGCTGCGCGTGCTCGACGCGAAACGCCTCGACCCGAGCCGCGATCATCGCGTCCAACGCAAAATCATGCGGGTCCTCCATGAACACGCCCGCCTGGGCCCGAGAGAGTTCGAGCAGCCGCGCGATCGTTCGATCGATTCGGCTGATAGCGGCCTGCGCGGACGTGAGCGCGCGTTCGCTGGAGCCATCCTCCAGCACGACGAGGGAGGTTCGAATCGCCGCAAGCGGTGACTTAAGCTCGTGGGTAAGGTCTTGAAGGAGCTGATCTGCGCGCTGCCGTTCTTCCTCAAGCGCCTTCAAAAGTCGATTGAACGCTCCCGCCACGGCGCCGATTTCCTCAGGCGCTTCGAGGTGAAGGGGACGGGTGTCGATCACCTCACTGGTGCGAGCCGCCAGCGCCGCCCGCAAGCGCAGGAGCGGCCGGACCGTTCGACGCGTGAGGAGGAACACGAGCCCCGCGCCCAAGACGAGCCCGAGCAAGGCCAACACGGTCAACGGCCGAGCCCACAAAAAGCCCGCGGAGTCGAGGAGTCGTACCAGTCCCCGGGCAGCGCGGGCCTCGGCAACAACGAACGAGTCGCCGCGCCGGACCGTTGCCGTACACCGGTCCGCATGTTCGCGGATCACGCACTCGAGGTGCTCGCCGTCCCGGGCTTGAGCGAGGGTCGCATCCGAAAGAAACGGTGCCGGCTCGGCGGCGGCGAGGCGCCGCGCGCCAGCGGAGGATACGCCAAGGGCGTTCCGCTGGTGTGCTGGCTCGGCCGCCGCAACGACGGGTGAGCCGTCCAGTCGGTAGAGCGCCAGCTGGATCGATTCCTCGCGGGCCCGATCACCGAAGGTTTCCGGGCGCGTCACATCCACTTCTCGGGCGATGCGGAGCAAGCGCGCACCAAGGCCCTGGCGGACCGTGCCGTGCGCTGCCCCGAGCGCAAGTACGACGAGCGCCGGCAGGCAGACGAGGGCGATCGCCGTCAGTCCGTACAATCGGCGCAATGAGGCCCGGCGGAGCACCTACGCTCCGGTTCGAAACCGGTAGCCGGCGCCCACGACCGTCTCAACGAGATCGGCGCTGTCGTCGATCGCGCGCAGCTTGCGCCGAATTCTTGCGACGTAGGTGTCGATGATCCGCGACGCCACCACGCCGGCATCTTCGCCGCGCGACAGCTCCATGAGCCGGTTGCGGCTCAGCACGTTTCCGGGGCGGCGCATCAAGGCCTCGAGGAGCTTGACCTCCGTCACCGTGAGTTCGAGAGGGCGGCCGAGAAAATGGGCCCTCATTGCGTCCAAGTCGAGCAGAAGCCCGTCCTGCTCGAGCACTTGGGGTTCGCTGGTCTTCGCGCGGCGCTTTCGGCGAAGCAGCGTCGAGATGCGAGCCAACAGCACGCGCGGGGAATACGGTTTCGCGATGTAATCGTCCGCTCCCAGATCGAGTCCGAGCACTTCGTCAATCTCCGAATCGCGCGACGTCAGCAGCACGATGGGCACCGGATCGGCTTGTTCGCGCAGATATCGACAGAGCGCAAAGCCATCGAGGAAGGGCATATTGACGTCGCTGATGATCACATCGGCAGGGCTGCTGCCGTGAAGTTCGAGGGCCCGCTCTCCGTGGTGAGCTGTCGCGACGTCGAAGCTCTTCGCCTCAAGCAGAAGGGAAAGCGAGTCGAGCACGTCCTGATCGTCGTCAACGATGAGAATCGTAGGGCAATCCGGCGCACGGCCTTCCATTCACATGAGGTTCACACGGAATTCGTGGCCGTTTCAAGCGCCGTACACGGGCCGTTCGCATCCGCGCACCAGGCTCTTCCCATGAACACTTCGACAAAGCGCCTTCCACAGTTTTCACGTCGTCTCGCACACCTGCTCGTGCCGCTTATGTGCATCCTCGGCTGCGCCCTAGGCAGCGAGCGAACCGTGGCCCAGCCGCCCTTCGCGGGGTTCGATGATCTAACGGCGGGCGTCACGGCTCAGCGGGGGGAGGATGCGCTCGAGCTTACGGTCACCCTGGGCCTGGAGCTTCCTCTTTTCGACACCTCAGGGACGTGTTTTGAAGCGGCCGACGACCTTGTGGTGCGGGTTGGGGCCGTGGAGCTTGAGCGCATCCGTCGAGGCGGGGAAGCGGCACCGATGCGCCTTTCGGGCGTCGAGTTCCGAACGAGCCGCTGTGACCCCGCCCTCTTCCGCGGCGTTGTGGACCCAGCGCTGCTTGCGCGCCCACGCGCGTCGAGCTCGGACGCCGACGCACTGGCGGTGACCGTCGAGCAGGGGGCGAGACGCGCCCGCGTTCTCGTTTCCCGGACGAGCCTCACCGAACCACGTGCAGACTTCGGCGTGCTGCGGCCCGGCGGTGAAGTCGAGGTTCGCTGGGTTTGGCCCGGCGAACTCATGACAAACCCGTTCACTACGCTTCACCTCTATGTCGACGAAGGTGGAACCTCGCGCACCTGGGCGATTCCGGCGCGCATGCATGACGGGAAGCTCGCGTTCGACGTTCCTGGGGATGTTCCCAACGGCCCCGGCCGAATCGAGTTCGCACTGCCGTATCCAATGGTCCGATTGCAGCCCCAGGCCTGCGTGGGCTTGCGCGAATGCCTCGGATGGACCGAGTTTCGCCTGCGCTCGCGCTCGGTTCAGATAGCGCGCTGACCAAGCGAGGGCGTTGACGACAAACGCCCCACGGCTTGAAGCCATGGGGCGTTTGGACGTGTCCGCTAAGTGGCTACTCGCCGGGCTGGAGTCGGCCGCGGAGCGAGTCGGCGACGTCGATGCCCGTCGCCGCTTTGATTTGCTCGTTGGCGTTCACTAGCGTTCCAGCGAGGCTGCCGCTTTCGTCCGAGCCGCCGTTTTGGCCAATGACCGTGAGGCGGTCGACGCGCAGCTGGCCAATGGTGCCGCTGACCTGTTGAAGGACAGGGACGAGCTTCTGCATGAGCAGCACGTCGCGGCCCGCTTCGCCCTGCCCGCGGTAGGACGTGGCGAGGTCTGCAAGGACCTGCGCCGTCGCCTTGCCCTGCTCGATGATCTTCGCCGCGTCGGCTTTCGCCGCCGCGACGGCTTCGTCCCGCGCGGCTTCGGCCGGGCGAACGACGTCCGCCTGAAGCTGAAGCTGCACCTGTTGAATGCGCGCGTCCTGCACGTTGATCTCCGCCTGGCTCTGGGCGAGCAAGGCCTGCACTTCCGCTTGCTCCTCGGCGATGAGCGCGGCGCGGCGGGTCGTCGCATCGGCAATGCGACGTTCGTTGTCCTTTCGGGCGACTTCGATGGCGGCCTCGAGCTTGGCGAGCTCACCGGCCATTGCGTTTTGCCACTTCACCTCTGCCGCGTCCGCTTGCGCGTCCGCTTCGGCGATCTGCGCATTGCGGCGCACTTGCGCGCTTCGCGTCCGTCCGATGGCGTCGAGGTAGCCGACCTCGTCCGAGACGTTCTGAATGTTGAGCGTGTCGAGCACGAGACCGATGCTTTCGAGGTCGTGGCCCGCTTCTTCCGTGAGCTTTGCAGCGAAGCGTTCCTTGTCCTGGTTGACCTCTTCGGGCGTCAAACCGGCGAGCACGCCGCGCAGGTTTCCTTCGAGCGTCTCACGGCCGATCTTCATGATCTCTTCGCGGCTGCGGCCAAGGAAGCGCTCGAGCGAGTTATGAATCAGCGGCATCTCACCGGGGACCTTGATGTTCGCGACGCCCTGCACGGTGAGCGGGATGCCACCCTTCGAGTAGGCGTTCCGAACGGTGATCTCGATGATCATGTTCGTAAGGTCGACACGGTCGACCGTTTCAATGATTGGAATTCGCAGCGTTCGGCCGCCCTTCACGATGCGGTAGCCGATCTTCATGCCGCCGACGGTGCGCGAGCGACCGCTGAAGACCAGCACCTCATTCGGCTCGCAGAGGTAGATGAGGTTCTTGATGATGAGCGCGACCGCCACGATGGCGATAACCGCGATGACGCTGAGTACGAGAAACGCTTCCATTAGAGCCCTGCCTGCGCGTTGCGGGCGTCTTCACCGGCGCCCAGGATTTTCGGAATGTCCACGCCCGTGGATTCGGCGAGGCTGCGCATCACGCTGGCGACCATGCGCGGGTACGTCGCGGCGTAGCTTGCCATGCCTGAACCGTCGCCTTGGTCGAGCACCGTGACCTCGTCGACTTCGACGTCTTGCAGCTGGGCGACGACGGTTCCCACGATCTGCTCAAGGTGCTGAATGACGTAGATCTCGCGCGCCTTCGGGCCCATCGACTTCCAGGCCTCACCCATCAAGTCGAGCACCTTGACGGCCGCCGCACCGTTCTCCGCCGTGGGCGCCGCCTCACCGACGGCCAAGATGGCGCGCGCCTGGCGGCGCGCTTGGGCGGGAAGCACAACGTCCGCCTGAAGGCGCTTTTCCTCCAGTCGGGAACGCACCTCCTGAAGGGCCCGTTCGGCTTCGGCGCGCGCCGCCTGCGCGGCCGCGACGGCCTCGCGCTCCACGGCCTGGGCCGAACCTTCGAGCTCGGCTTTGACGCGGCGCAGCTCGTTTTGCTTTTCGAGAATCTGGGTTTCCGCCAGCGCGCGGGCGACTTCGGCGCGCTGCGTCGACTGGGCGACGGCGCGGGTGATTTCCTGCTGGGCGACGTTCTCGGCGTTCTCCGCGTCGCGAAGGGCGCCGGCGATGCGCGGACGGCCGAGGCTGTCGAGGTAGCCCGTGTCGTCGCTGACCGTTTGAATCTTCAGCGTGTCCAGCTGAAGGCCGAGCTTGTTGAGGTCGTCGAGGGCCGCCGCCGAAAGGCTGTTGGCAAAACCCAAACGGTCTTCGTTGACCTGCTCCGGCGTGAGCGTCGCGATAACTTCACGAACGGCGCCTTCGAGGGTCTGCTGGGCCACCGTTTGAATCTCAAAGACGCTGCGGCCGAGGAAACGTTCGATGGCATTGCCGATGTGGTCGGGGTGCGAGTGAATCTTCACGTTTGCGATCGCGTGGATCTGCAGCGGGATGTTTCCGAGCGAGTAAGCGTTCTGCACCACGATGTCGATGGGCAAAAGACGCATGTCCATGCGCTCGACGCTGTGCAGGATCGGAATCCGCAAGGCTCGGTGGCCCTGCGTGACGACCTGGTAGCCGACGCGCGTACCATCCGGCTTGGTGCTGGCCTTTCCGCTGAAGACGAGCGCTTCATTCGGGCGGGCGATTTTGAGGATCGCCTTGAAGCCGGCGATCAACATCAGCACCAGGAAGGCCGCCCCAGCGGCCCAGAGTATGGTGCTGAAGAACGCGGTGTCGTTCATCATGCCCGATGTGGCGCCGTCGAAGAGGCCCGTGGCCTCCTCGCCCCCCGGCATCGGTATGTAGTCGTTGGGCTGCATCATGCTTGTTCTCCCCTCCTTGATGGTTCGAAAGCGGGTCTCGCTTAGTTGGTGTCGAGGCGCGCGATACGCGCTCGGGTTCCTTCAATGTCGACGACGAGCACTTCGTCTTCGCCGGTGATTTCATGCTCGTCGTCCGTGACGGCGAGCAGCTCCACGTGGCTGCCACCCACCTGCACGCGCACTTTGCCGACGCCGCCCGGTTTGACGGGCACCATCACGCGCGCCGACTTGCCGATGTAGTCGCTGCTCTCGGTGCCGCGGCCCAGCTCGTTCTGGGCGAGGCGGCGAATTGCGTAGCTGGCCGATAGGCCCGTGGCGCTTCCCATGGCGATGGCCGCCGCGAGCCGGGTCATCTCTGTCATCAGCCCAAGGCCCTGAAGGGCGAGGCCCGTCAAGCCAAAGAAGGCCGAGAAGAAGGTCCAAAAGCGAACGCTCTTGAGGGGCCAAAAGAACGCTTCGGCTGCGCCGACGTCGAAGCCCTTGTCGACGCCGCCGTCGGCGTCCAGGTCCGCATCGAGATCGCCCCCGCCGTCCAGGTCGCCATCGGCGTCGAGGTCGTCCTGGCCACCCAGAAGGATCGACGCGCCAAGAAGGACGCCGCCAAAGACCAGGGTTGCGAGGTAGAGGTAGGTCAGCACGGAGTGAGCTTACGTTGTTTTTTGTCGCGCGGGTTTCGGGAGCGCGGGTCAGGTAGCGGGGTTTTCGGTCGCGCAGATTTCGGGCGCGCAGGTTTGGGAGAGCGCAGGTTTGGGAGAGCGCGGGTTAGAAGCGCGCGTCGCGACGCGGAGAGGGACTGGGCACGATCAGCGGCGCTCCCGCAGCAGGCGCTGCGCCATCACGTACTCGTAAAAATCGACCAGTCGGGCGTCGAGGGCGTGTTCCAGCTCGCCGGCGGCGTCCTCGGAAAGGGTGCCAGCATAGAAATAAGCTTCCGTTTGCTGGCCGGGGTTCGACGCCGCCGCGATGAGTGCCGCGCCGCTGAGCTCGCCGGCGCCAAAGCGGGCGAGCGTGCTGCTCCAAGACGCGCCCTGGGCGGCTGATTCAAGGGTGGCCTGCACCTCGGCGCTCGGCGTTTCACCGGCGCGCGCGGCGATCGTGCGCACCCAAAGGGCAAAGTACACTCGCCACTCGTCGGCGAGGCGCGTTTGGCGCTTCGCCGCCGCAAAGATCTCCGTTGCAAAGCCGAGGTCTGGTCGGGCCGTGACCAAGAAGCTCAGGATTGTGGCGTACGTGCTGCGCGACTGGGGAGCCGCCGTAAGCGCTGCGCGAAAGGCCTGCTGGGACTCGTCGGCGCGATCGAGCAGGCCGAGAACGACGCCGCGCTGAAGCTGGGTCTCCGCGAGAAAGCGCGCCGCTTCGGGCCGGCCCTGGAGTTGCTGAAGCACCTGATCCCAAAGGCTGAGCGCCTGCGTGTACATGCGGCGCGCTTGGGCTTCGTTCCCACTGCCGGCGAAGGCGTTGCCAAGGCGCGTCTGCAGCGATGCGCGCATGAACTCGCCCTCGGAAAGGTCCAGGGCGGCCCGGTAGGACGCCAGGGCGGCGTCAAACTCGCCGAGGCGCTCCTGAAGGTGGCCGAGCTGCTCATGGGCGCGCACGGAGGTCTGCGCCGCCAAGCTGGCCGTCAGTAGTTCGCGGGCTTCGGCGACATGGCCCGCATGCATTTCGGCCATGCCGATGGCGAGCTCCACACGGCCCGGGGGCACGATGGGCGCGGCGTTCGGGAAGCGGGTGCTTCGCGCCTCAAGTAAGGACGCGAGCTCGCTCGCAAGCCGGCGACAGCGCTCGAGGTTGTCGATGCTTCGTTCGAGCATTTCCGAAAGGTGCTGGGCCGATTCGTCGTAGAGCTGCTGCTCACCCGGCGCGCGCTCGATCGCGCTGGCGTACCAGGCAATGGCCGATTCGAGCTCGCCACGGGCCGTGGCCACGCGCGCGAGGCAGGCGTGAAAGCGCGCGTCGTCGCTGAAGCGGCGTGCACCAACGCGGCAAACGCCAACGGCGACGCGCGGGCGCGCCTCCCGGTACGCCTCGGCGATTTCCACGAGGGCATCGGCGCCGTCGGGATCGAGGGCCGCGCGCATCACGCGAAGAAGCTGCTCCTCCGTCGGCCCTGATCCCATCGCTTCGACCCGCGTAATGGCGCCGCTGAGGTCGCCGTGCACGAGGTAGACGGCGGCCACATCGAGGGGCGCGATGCGCGAGACCTGTTCGGGCAAACCGCGCATGGCGAGACGCAGGCTGCCGCCGTCGTTCGCCATTCGAAAGACTGCGTTGCGTCGCTCCACGTGCAGATCGGCGAGGCGCGCAAGCACGTCGGCGGCGGGGCTCAGTCGCGCGTGCTCGCCCCACACTTCGATAAGCGAGCTTAGGCGCTCCATGGGGTTGTCGAGGCCGGCGCGGGCGGTCGCTCCCCAGCGCTCGACCTCATCGTACGCGGCTGGTGCGTCGCCTTCGTTATCGCCGCCGCGGTGCGGGGTGCGCCGAGCCGCCATCACGCGTGCCTCGTCCCCTCGGGGGGCGCCGAGCTCGGCGATGCGTGCGGCGAAGAGAAGGAGCGGCGCGATGGCGTCGCCGCCGAAGTCCTGCGGCACGTAGAGATCGACCATCGTGCCGAAGTGGGCGACGAGCGCGTCGTAGTCATCGCCTTCCAGAAGAGGCGCGCCCTGCGACGCATGGTACGCCGCGATCCGGTCGCGAAGGGCGTCGCGCTCGCTCGAGCCGGGCTCCAGGCGATGGAGAAGGCGCGTGGATTCGGCCACGTTGGCGGCGTCGACGGTCTGCGGCAGCTCCGCCGCGGCGGTGGGCTGAACCTGCCGGCTACCGCAGGCCGCGGCGCCGGCGCTGAGTGCGAGGGCCACTAAAAGGGGCGACAGCCGTTTGCGAGGAGTCACAATCTCTGTCTTCTCGCCGCCCAGGCGCGGCGTCAAGGGGCTCAAAGGGGGGATTCACCCAGATTTCCTCGTTTTCATCGATCTCGAACGCTCTCCCGTAGAAATGTCGGGTCCAGCCTGCTCGGCCCAACCGCCCTTTGGTCACCAGCGGTGGAAGGGGAGGCTGAGGCGTGAAGGTTGGAGCGTGGTGTGTGTGGGTGAGTGTGAAGGATGAGGCGTGAAGGGTGAGTGTGTGAGAGGTGAAGAGTGAAGGGTGAGCGAAAACCGCGGACGGGCAGCTGTCATCGAACACATCTCGCTCACGCTCCACGCTCCACGCTCCACTCCCTACTCTTCACCCTCACGCTCCCGCCGGACGACCGTGAGAAGTTCCCCCCCTGACCGAGCGGCATTGGGTGAACGGCTGCGGGTCTAGGGTTACGAGGCCGGTGCGGATTCGGCGGGGCGGGGGGTGTGTCCGACGGCCTCAAAGGCCTTTCGCAGCGGTGAATCAGGGTTCAGCAGGCTTTGGCGGGTGGCGGCGTAGCCGTCCTCGAGGATGAGGCGCCGGGCATCGAAGTTCATCGGCGAATGCATGAACATGGTGGCGTCGTCGCGCGCGGGCTCGACAAGCTGCACGTCGATGTCCGGGTGTTCGGCCCGGTAGGCGGCGAGGCCTTTTTGCAGTCGCGCCTCCGTGAGCAGGCGCCAGGACTGGTTGTACACCCAGAGCAGGCCCTTATCGCGGACCCGTTTGCGTGGCCCGTGGCCTGTCGGGACCGAGAGCCCGTCCCGATCGGTGCGCACCGGCACCATGGCGTTGATGACCACGATGAGCTCGCATCCTTGCTCTACGGCCACGTCCACGTGGCCGGCCTCGCCCGGGCCGCCGGCAATGAAGTCGCGGCCGTCGAGTCTCACGGGCGCGTAGAGCATCGGCACGGCCATCGACGCGGCGACGGCCTTGGCGATGGGCACGTGATCGAGGTCGCCGCCCACGCCGAAGACGATGCGCTCGCCCACGTCGAGGTCGTTGGCGACAAGCATGAGCTGACGCGGCATTTCGGCAAAGCGCTTCGGCAATCCGCGGCGCGTGAGGAACTCAAAGAAGAACTGCTCGAAGGGGTCCATCGTGAAGACGCCGGCGGGCAGCGAATCCCAGAGCCGGTCGACTTCGCGCCACGCGTCCCGGCTGAGGGGCCGGCCGGCGACGGAGCCCGCGAGGCGCCGAATGGCGCCGATCGACGAGCTCCACACGCGTCGAAGTTCGCCCAGGTCGATGCGCATCAGGTGCTGGCGCCGGAGCGGAAAGAAGTCGTCCGAGGGGTCGAGCAGGGCGCGGTACATGCGCTGGGCCGAGATCCCGCCAGCGAGTGCCGTCGCCACGCAGGCGCCCGTCGAGGCGCCGATGATCACGTCGAACTGGTCCGCGCTGAAATCCTCAAAGGCATCTTCGAGGGCGGCAAGGACGCCCACTTCGTACACGGCGCCGGTGATGCCGCCGCCGGCAAGGCAAAGGCCGAGGCGCGGTCCCTTGTTGGCGCCGCTGACGGCGCCGCCGACAACCTCGCTCACGAGGCCGTTCCCGAGCGATCGTCTTTGAGCCAGCGGTAGGCGACCACCCCGGTGCCCGAGAGGGCGGCCGCGGCGACGATGGCGAGGGCGTGGGTGGGCATCTGAAGAATTCCTACCACGGCAAGCAGAAAACACGGTGCCGAAGGCAACATACGCCGGTCCGCGAGGGTGCCCGAGAGAATGGCCCCGGCGGAAAGCATGACCATTTCCAGCACCAAGCTCTTTGTCCCGGAAATGCCGAGATCGATGGCCACGACGCGCAGCACAACGGTGAGCACGCCGGTGGCGGCGAGGGCAGCACCGATATTTCGACTCCGCCGGTTGGCGAAGAGCGAGCGTCGGGTGGCAAAGGCGGCGGCCGCGCCCGCGAGCAGGAGCACGACGCCGAAGACCACGCCGTGCCAGCCGCGCCACTCGTAGATGCCCGTTTGCTCGCCGATCCAAGCGACGGACGACGCAAGGGCGACCAGTCCGCCGACAAAGAGAAGCAGCCGCGCCCGCGCGCCTTCGCCGAGCCGCGCCGATTCTTCATGCTTGAGCCGCTCGAGGTCCGCGGCGGACCGCCGCTGGGCGGCGGCTTCGGCCCGGAGTGCGCGCGTTTCCGTGTCGTCCTCGAGCTCGTCGAGCAGGCCTTCGGCGCTCGCCGCCTCGCCTCGGTCAAGGTGGTAGCGGCACATCGTCAGCAGGGTGGCGCGCTGGCCCGAAGCGGCGTTCGTGCTCTCGGGCCACTGGCGAAGTGCTTCGGCAAAGCCAAAGCGTGCCCGAGCAAAGAGCCGGTGGATTTTCGCCGCCGTGGCCGTGTTGCGAATGCGCGGCGGGCCCGCCGGCTCTTCGGCGAGGCGCGCGCGCAGGTCCGTCAGGGCGCTGCGCGCAAGGCGGGCCATCTCGAGGGCGTTTCGGTGATCGAGGAAGGCAGCGACGGCGCTGCGAAGGGCCTCGACATCTTCAAAGCGGGCGTTGCGGTCCGGTTCCATCGCGCGCTGCACGATGCGCGCGAGCTCACGCGGCACGCTTGGCGGGAGCGTCGGCCGCTCCGCTTCGTAGGCGGCGTAGAGCAGCTCTTGCAGCGAAGCGCCGCGGTGCGGCGGCGCGCCCGTAAGCACTTCGTAAAGCGTGGCGCCCAGCAGGTACACGTCCGTGCGCACGTCGAGCGTTTGGCGCGCCACGTCGACCATCTCCGGCGCGAGGTAGGCGGGCGTTCCCAGAATCTCGCGGATCTCGTCGGCCATGGGCAGCCAGCCGCGATGGTCCGGATGGATCGCGACGGCCACGCCCCAATCGACGAGGTAGACCTCACGAAAGGACCCGATCATCACGTTGTCGGGCTTGAGGTCGAGATGGAGGATCCCGCGGCTATGGGCGTAGTGCACGGCGTCACAGACGCGCATGAAAACCTGGAGGTGCCAGGCGAGCCGGTCGCGGGCGTCGGCGGGAAAAGCCGGATGGTGGTCGTCGCGCAGGAGCACGCGCCAAGGAACGCCTTCGATGCGCTTCATGACGAGGGCCGGCGCGTTGCGCTCGTCCGTGTGCAGCGCGTGCAGGGGCACCACGTTGGGGTGCTCGACAAGGCCCAAGATGCGTGCCTCGCGCAACAGACGCTGCGCGAAGGCCGGTTCGAGGAACTCGTCCTTCAGCGTCTTGATGGCAACGTGCCGCCGTAGCCCGCCTTGCTCCGCGAGAAAGAGCTGGCCCATGCCGCCTTCGGCAAGGGGTCCGAGGATGCGCACCTCTTCGCTGGAACGGTCGCCCTCGGCGGGGGGCGGCAGCTTCTTTTGGGGCGCCGTCGCCCGAGGGGCGCTGCCGTCGGCCCGAAAGCGCGGCGCGACGGTGGGCCGCAGCGTGGCGTCGGACGCGTGATCGGTCGCAACGGTGGCCAGGTCGAGATGACCCAGCAGCTGCTGCATCGTCATTTTCCCCGTCGCCATGGCGCATGGCTAGCTTACGGCCGCGCGTGCGCCAAGTCGCCGTCTTGGGGGGCGGCTTAGGAGCCGCTGCGCAGCAAAAAGTAAGTGAGCGCCGCGCCGATCGCGGCGGAGGCCAGCACCCCGACGAAGAGCATGAGCCAAAAGCGACCGTCGCCGGACGTCGCTGTCGTTTGGGCCCGCGCGGCTGGCGCATCCTTCAGCTCGC
Organism: Myxococcota bacterium; assembly: GCA_039201085.1. Classification (GTDB taxonomy): domain Bacteria; phylum Myxococcota_A; class Polyangia; order Polyangiales; family Houyiibacteriaceae; genus JBCCRV01. The sequence continues at coordinate 13,901 of JBCCRV010000031.1, forward strand.
CGCTGTCGCGCGAACGAAAGTCCCCGCCGAGCGTGTCCGGTTCGATGGCGGCGGCAAAGGTATTCGCAAAGGCCACGGGCGTTTGAAAGCGGTCCTCAACCTTGGGGGCCATCGCCTTATTCAAGGACTCGTCGAGAAAGTCGAGTTCCGGACGCACCTCCGCCAAAGGGGTCCGGCGACCGGAAAGGATCGCGCCGAGGAGCTGGCCGTGGTCTGACGCGGCGAAGGGCGAGTCGCCCACGAGCGCTTCGTAGATCACGACGCCGAGGGCGTAGACGTCGGCGGGGGCGCCGCTGTTGTGGGCCGACGCGATCTGCTCCGGCGCCATGTAGCGCGGCGTGCCGATCACCGTGCCCGTCGCCGTGAGCTTCTTCGAGTCGCGCATGAGCGAAAGGCCAAAGTCGATGAGCCGAACGCCGCCGTCTTCGAGCAGGAAGACGTGGTCGGGCTTGAGGTCACGGTGAACGACCCCCTTGGCGTGGGCCGCTTCGAGGGCCTTAGCGACCTTCATGAGAATGACCGATACGTTCGCCGCGCTCATCGGTCCCTTGCGTTTGACGCGCTGACGCAGCGTTTCGCCCTCGAGCTTCTCCATGGCAAGCCAGGGCGTTTTACCGTCGCTGTCGTAGCCGTAGCCGTAGATCTGCACAATGCCCGGATGGTCGATGGCTTCGAGGATTTCGTACTCGCGCTGGAAGCGCTGCCGCGTCTTTTCCGAGGCGTCGCCCTTAAGAAGCACCTTCACGGCAACGGCTCGCGAACCCTCCTGAAGGTCCGCCGCTTCGAAGACGGCGCCCATGCTGCCCGCGCCTAGGCTTCCTTTGATCTTGAAGCGGTCGCCAAAGAACGATCCCGGCGCCATGGCGCCGACGACCTGGGTCGCCTCGTCATCCGCGAAGAAATCGAGGTCGTCCGCCACGGGCTGAGCGTAGCAGCTGAAGCCGAGGTTTAGGGTTTTTCTAGCGAGACCGGCGCTGACTGGGCTGACCTTGTTCGGGCCAACTCCGCGTTGCCGCTACTCGGCAAATGCACGCGATTGTGGCTCATCTGATCGGAGCCACATCTGTCTATATGCGGACAAGAATCAGACAGCCCCGATCGCATCTCGTGGCTGCGGATCGTCAGGCGGCGTTTGGCACCGGTCGCCTAAAGCCGCTCGACGTCCCGGACGCCGTCGATTTTTCCGATTCGGCGCATCACCGTCCGCAGGTGCGCGCGATCGCCAACGGTGAACTGAAACAGGTTCACGGCGCTGCCATCGTCGCTCGTTCGGCAGGTGGCTTCGGAAATGTTCAGGCCGTTGTCCGTGAATACGGACGAGACGCGCGCCAGGATTCCGGGCGAGTTGCTCGTGGTGACCCGAAGGGAGACGGGAAGCATCATTTCGCGCTTGTTCGAGCTGGCCCAGTTCACCTCCACCTTGCGTGAGCTGTCGAGCTCCATGGCGCGCGGACACTCGCGGCGGTGAATCGTCACGCCGCGGCCGCGGGTGACCCAACCGATGACGTTGTCGCCGGGAACGGGGTTGCAGCATTTGGCAAAGCGAACGAGCAGGTCGTCCATGCCGTCGATGACGATGCGGTCGTCGTCGCGCCGCGTGACCTTGCGAACGGTGCGTTCGAAAAGGCTTGGTCGAAGGGTCTTGCCCGTCTCGCGGCTTTCGCCATCAATGACGTCGAGCACGTCCTTGGGCTCGAGCTTACCGTAGCCGATCTGCGCGAAGAGTTCGTCTTCGCCAAGGAACTTGAAGTGGCCCAGCACGCGCTTGACCTCCTTCTTGTTCTTCATGAAGCGCGAGAAACTGAGGCCTCGCTTGTGCAGGGCCCGTTCGGCGAGATCGCGGCCGAGCTTGATCGAGCGCTTCCGCTCTTCAGCGCGAAGGTGCTGGCGAATGCGCGAGCGGGCGCGGCCGCTCTTGACGAACTCGAGCCAGTCCTTGTTCGGGCGCTGGGTCTTGCTCGTCAGGATCTCGACCACATCGCCGTTTCGTAGCTTGTGGCGAAGCGGCACCATTTGGCCGTTCACCTTGGCCCCGCTGCAGCGGTCGCCGACCTCCGAGTGAATGCCGTAGGCAAAGTCGACGGGCGTCGCGCCGCGCGGAAAGGTCTTCACGTCGCCGTTCGGCGTGAACACGTACACGTCGTCGGGGAAGAGGTCGACCTTCACCGATTCGAGGAACTCGACCGGATCGTCGACGTCCTGCTGGAACTCCATCAGCTGGCGAAGCCACGCGAAGGACGCCGCGTCGCGCTTGTCGAGGCCGCCCGTTTGCTGCTTGTACTGCCAGTGCGCCGCGATACCGAGCTCCGCCGTGCGGTGCATTTCGTGCGTGCGAATCTGAATCTCCATGCGCCGGGAGCGTGGGCCGAGCACCGTCGTGTGCAGCGACTGGTACATGTTCGGTTTTGGCAGGGCGATGAAGTCCTTAAAGCGACCGGGCACGGGCGTCCAGGTGCTGTGCACGACGCCAAGGGCTGCGTAGCAGTCCGCAACCGTTTCCATCATCGCGCGAAAGGCGATGAAGTCGTGCACCTGCTCAAAGGGGAGGCCCGTGCGCTTCATCTTTCGGTAGAGGGACCAGAGGTGCTTACGACGGCCGCTCACCTCGAGGGCAAAGCCGCGCTGGACCATCATGCGGCGAATCTCCGCCGTGACGTCCTCGATGTACGCGTCCGTTTCATCGTCGTGACGGCGCACCGTTTCGACGAGCGCCTCGTAGTCATCGGGGTGGAGGTAGCGAAAGCTTAGGTCTTCGAGTTCGGCCTTCAGCCAGTTGATGCCGAGACGGCCCGCCAGGGGCGCGTAGATCTCCATCGTCTCGCGCGCGATGCGCTCCTGTGAGCTCGCCTTCATGTGCTCAAGCGTGCGCATATTGTCGAGGCGGTCCGCGAGCTTGACGAGCAGGACGCGAATGTCGCGCGCCATGGCGACGAGCATCTTGCGGAACGACTCCGCTTGACGGTCTTCCTTGCTGGCGAAGTTGACTTGGCCGAGCTTCGTGACGCCGCCGACCAGGAACGCGACCTCCGCGCCGAAAAGCGCTTCGATGTCTTGCTCGGTGACGTCCGTATCTTCGACCACGTCGTGAAGCAGGGCGGCACAGACGCTCGCCGGATCGAGCCGCATTTCCGTGATGATGCGCGCGACGCTCGCCGGGTGCACAAAGTACGGGTCGCCCGACTTGCGCATTTGGCCCGTGTGCATCTCCGCCGAATAGCTGTAGGCACGATCGATGAGGTCGACGTCCGCTTGCGGATAGTACGACTTCAACTCGCTCAGCAGCTCGGCGACCTCAACCACGCGGGTTAACGCTAACACCGCGTATGGGGGTGGACAATCTTTGCGCAGCGCGCTTTCTCACGGACTCTTCGCCCATCGACGTTCAAGCCGTGCCCCGTACTGCCCCGCCTTGGGGCCCTGAAATCCACCCCTCGCGGGCTCCCTTGGATGCCGTGATTCACCCTGGCGGTGTAGGCGGGCTACGCAGGCTTCGGAAATCGTTGAAGGATCCGCCGCTTCGGCGGTCGTCCGCGCTCCACATGTGCGACGGGCGCGCTCCAAATGACCAACCGCGGTTCGGGAGAGCGTCGAGGATAGGGCGCGGATCCTCGCTCGCCGATAACGCGGCCGTAGGCCATTTAGGGAGGATTCGGGCGTTCGACCGAAGAGGCATGTCCTCCGCACTCGGTTATTCAACCGACGCAATCGAAGCCCACGCCTGAGAAGTCGTTCAGTGGGTCTTCCGGGCAAGGTGCGCGAAAGGAAGTCCGCCCCCTCGGCATTTCGGGTGCCAGGCCCCGGATGTGCTTTGTGGTGTCGGCTGGTACGATGACGCCATGAGCGTTGCACCGCGCGGCTCCCCGACTCGGTGCGGTCCGGCGTTTGCGCTCTTGATGTGGTCCATCGCCGCGTGCGGCTACGTAGGACTGGACGTGACGGACGGCCCCGCCGCGTCATGCCTGGACGGCACGCAGAACGGCCGCGAAACGGACGTGGACTGCGGCGGTCCATGCGGGGCGTGCGCCATCGGCCAGATCTGTGAGGGACGGCGCGACTGCGAGAGCCGCGTGTGCGAGGCGAACCTGTGTGTGGAGGCGGCCCTTGCGGCGCGCTGTGACGACGGCGAGCGAAACGGGGAAGAAACGGGCGTGGACTGCGGCGGGTCGTGCCGCGGCTGCGCGCTCGGCGACCGCTGCGACGGTCCCGGAGACTGCGCGAGCGGCATGTGCGGGGGCGACGGTCGTTGCGCCGGTGTGGACGTGATGGCGCGCTGCGACGACGGGTTGCGAAACGGGGACGAGTCGGACGTCGACTGCGGCGGGACGTGCACTGGGTGCGACATCGGCGAGCGCTGCGCACTTCAGCGCGACTGCGACGGAATGGGCGTCTGCGACGGCGCGTTCTGCCAGCCTCCGGGCGCGTGCAACAACGGCGAGCGGGACGGTTCGGAGACGGCCGTGGACTGCGGCGGCAGCTGCACCCCGTGCACTCTTGGCCTTGGCTGCAACGCGCCCTCAGACTGCGCCAGCCTCGCGTGCGAGGCCGGCGTGTGCGTCGCGCCGGCCTGCAGCGACGGCGTGCGAAACGGGGACGAGACGGGCGTGGACTGCGGCGGGAGCTGCGCTGCCTGCGCCAGCGCGGGGTACTGCGCCGCCGTGTCGTCGATTCCGCGGACCGACTGCGAGGCGCTCGTGGCGTTCTACGAGTCCGGCGGCGGTGAAGGCTGGGTCCGCACGACCGGCTGGCTCATGGGCGACGACCCGTGCGCGTGGGGCGGCGTCGGCTGCGCTGGCGGACGGGTGATCTCGTTGATCGTCAACGAGCCTGAGTTCGACGGCTCGATCCCTCCTGAAGTCGGCGATCTGACTGCGCTCGTGAACTTGGAGGTGGTTGGTGCGTCCGAGCGAAGCGGGCTCGTAGGAACGCTGCCGAGCAGCCTATCGAACCTGATCGCGCTGCGTACGCTGGAAGTTCGCGCCGGTGAAATCACCGGGCCGTTTCCTCTAAGCGTGACGATGTTACCCAACCTTGTGGAACTCGAGCTCTCCGGGCTCGCCCTTTCGGGCCCGCTTCCCGATGAGATCGCGCGCATGACGAACCTGGGTGTGCTCATCTTAGACGAGGACGACTTCAGCGGACCGCTCCCGGCGGCGCTGGGCGAGGTCACGCAGCTGCGCGAACTCTCGCTTCGGGCCAACGCCTTTGGTGGCGCCATCCCGCCGGAGCTGGGCGCCCTGGCTCGCTTGGAGGACATCAACTTGAGTGCCAATGGGCTGACCGGACCGATTCCCGATGAGGTGGGCGGCTGGGTCGCCATGCGGCGCATCGATATGCAGAACAACCGCATCGCTGGGCCGATACCGGCGTCGATCGCGACGCCCAACCTCGAGCGCATCAACCTTTCCTTCAACCGATTGACGGGGGGCGTGCCCGGGAGCCTCGGCCTCGTCGCGTCCCTGACCACCATTTTCTTCAACAACAATCGACTGGCCGCGCCGCTCCCAGAGGCCCTGGGTTCGGCGTCGGCGCTGGAATCGCTGATCCTCGGTGGTAACGACATCACCGGTCCGCTGCCGGCGAGTTATTCGGGCATGACGTCGCTCCGCGTCTTTCGACTGGACGACAACCGGCTTACGGGATCGCTGCCCGCGTCGTACGCGGCGCTCGCCAACCTCGAGAGCTTTCGCGTCGATCGCAATCAGATGTCGGGCGTGATTCCACCGATCTACGCCACCCTTTTCGCGGGCGTTAGCGTGCAGCTTGAGGGGCAGCGAGGCTGCTTCACGGCGAACGCTGCGACCGGTGTCGCTCTGGATGCCATCGCGCCGGGATGGAACGACGGATGTTGAGAACGATCGAACGCGCGACCGGATGGCGAGCGCGCCGAGCGGTGACGCGCGGTGTCTTCGCGGGATTGGTTCTCCTCCTTGCCTGCGGCGATGCGGTGGACCCGGGCGATGGATCGCTGGACGCCGCCAGCTGCGTCGATGGCGTGCAGAACGGCGATGAAACGGACGTGGACTGCGGCGGCACGTGCCGCGCCTGCGATATCGGCCTTCGCTGCGCAATGAATGCGGACTGCGAGAGCCTGGTCTGCATGGAAGACCGCTGCACGGAGAGCACGGCCCAGGCGCGCTGCGACGATGGCGCCCAGAACGGTGACGAGACGGGCGTCGACTGCGGCGGCACTTGCCGAGGCTGTGCCAATGGCGAAGCCTGCGCC
>JBCCRV010000032.1:0-20053 GCA_039201085.1 Myxococcota bacterium
CGCTCACGCGCGGCGCGCTTCCGCGAGGCGCGCTTCCGCGAGGCGCAGCTGCCGCACGCGCTCGCGCGACGCCTCGACGCGCTCGGGCGTACGGGTGCCGTAGCAGCGCGCGCAGGACACGCCGGCTTCGTAGTGCGGGTGTTGCCGATCGGCTTCCGAGAGCACGCCCGTGCAGCCGCGACAGCGCTCGTACGTGCCGGGCTGAAGCCGGTGGTCCACGGACACGCGCTCATCAAAGACAAAGCACTCGCCCCGCCACCGGCTCTCTTCCGGCGCGACTTCTTCGAGGTACTTGAGAATGCCACCTTCGAGGTGAAAGACCGACTCGAAGCCTTGTTTGAGCATATAGCTCGTGGCGACTTCGCAGCGAATGCCTCCCGTGCAGAACATCGCGACGGGCTTATCCTTTCGGTCCGCAAGGGAAGCGACAAAGGCTTCGAAGTCGTTGAAGGTCTCCGTCTTCGGATCGACCGCGCCTTCAAAGGTGCCCGCGTACACCTCGTACCAATTGCGCACGTCGATCACCGTGACCTCGTCGCGCTCGATGAGCGCGTTCCAGTCCTTCGGTTTGACGTACGTGCCGGTGCGCGTCGCCGGATCGCAGGAAACGCGCATCGCAAGCAGCCGCTCCTTGAAGTACACGCGCAGCTTCTTGAAGGGCATCGCCTCCGCAGCACTCCACTTCCGATTTTCAAAGCGAAGGCCCGTCGATGCTTCGAGCTCGCCGACAAAGGTCTCAAGGGCCGTACGTTCGCCAGCGATCGTGGCGTTGGCGCCCTCCGGACTCAGTGCCAGGAGCCCGCGCAGCCCAAGCTCCGCCGCCCGCGCCTTGGTCGCCGGAACGCGCTCAGCGGCGCCCTCCACGGCTCCGAAGCGGTAGAAGGTGAGGACCGAAACCATGGCCGCAAGCTTGGCCGAGCCGCGCGCGGGTGCAAGGCAGCAAGTAGCCGCTACCGTCGCGCGTCGGCGCAGCAGCGAAAGCCCTGACCGGAAAACGCCGCATCGGGCGGCTGAAAGCCCGTCGGCTGCTCCGTGCGGCATTTTGCGTAGCTCGGGTAGGACGTGTAGCTGCCCCCGCGGAGCTGGCGGAGGTCGCCGGACCCGTCGACTTGGTTGACCCACTCGCCGAGGTTGCCCGAGAGGTCAAAAACGCCTTCGGCGCTTTCACAGCCCGGATAGGCGCCCGCCGCGGCCACGGCGCGACCCGTGAGCTGGGCGCCCAAGCCGGGCGCATTGCAGCGGTCGACCATGAACTCCGGACCGTAGGGGTACGGTCCTTCGCCGCAGGCCCGGTCGTACTCGGCGCCGGTGCACAGGCGATAGCCGGAAGCTCGACAGGCCGCTTCCGCATCGACGTAGCTCAAACCTTCGGCGGGCATCTGGCCACGGGCCGACTGGGCGCCGCCGCGCGCGTCGATGAACGCCTCGAAGCGATCGATGCAAAAGCCGTCGAGCTGGACCATGCGCGCGTCGCAGGGCGGCCTGGCCTCGGCTGCGGGCCGCTCCGCCGTGCACGCCGCCCACATCGCAACGCAAACGGCGCCTGCGTGGACGCGCGTCAGCATGCGAGTGGTCTCGGGCGTCGTTCCCCGCGCCGCGCTCGCTCGACGCTTCGAAAGCCAGGGACGAGGGCGTAGCCGTGCGCGCACGGTTCAACGACGCGTAACGCAAACATCGGGCAGGGCCTCAGAAGTCCGGTTCAGTACGCCCAAGCAACGTCGACACTTCGCAACACCGGACGTTCGTCCGTGCCCGAGCGCGTGAGAAGGGCTTCCACCTGAATGAAGCGCTTGCGCTGGAAGTCTGCACCGCACACCGAGAGATCGCTGGGCGACTCGTTGAACGGTCCGCACGCCACGCCCGTCGGTAGACCCGCTTCCGTGTCGGCGGTGCGCAACGTGAAGATGATGTCCGTTCCTGCCGGCTCAATGCTGTCGTAGGTCAGCTCGGTCCAGTACGCCTCGGCGTAGCCTGAGTCGAACACCTGTGTCCACGACCCCTGCGGCGCGACGATGGTGCGCAGCAGGTTGCCGGTCATGTCCGAATAGCTGTAGAGCTCTTGACCGGCGTCGACAACGTAGGTGGCTTCGAGCGAGCAATCGGGGTTGAACACGCTCACGGCGCCGCTCGTAAAGCGCGCCGGCATCCAAATCCGGCCGATGCTGTCGATGGCGACGCCGTGCGGATTGGCGCCGGACGTGGCGTCGCCGCGGCAGATCTCCGCGCCCGTAACGCCGTTGATCTTGACGAGCTGGTTGGTGTTGTAGGCCGAACCGTACACGTTGTTTTCCGTGTCGACGGTGATCGCCGTAACCTCGATCGTGCTGGTGTTCGTGATCGCGCCGGTCACGCGGTTCATGGCGTGCACCGGCCCCTCACCGCGCCATCCGGCAAACCACATGTTGCCTCGCGCGTCCGACGCAATGCCGTAGTGGCTTGGGTTCGTAAAGGTCGTTGAGGCGTACGTATCGATGTTCACGCGCACCGTCGGTGAGCTCGCGGTCCAGATGAATCCGTCCGGGTCGGCCGCCAAGCCGTAGATTTGCTCGCCAACGTTGATCTGGCGGAGCACGACGCAGGTCGGCGGCGACGTGCTCTCGTCCACCATCGTGCCGCTGATGTGGTAGAGGTCGCCGTTGTTGAAGGACCCGGCCCAAATGTCGCCGTTGCGGTCGAGGGCGATCGAGCGCGCCACGTTGAGCACGGGCGCACGGCAGATCAACGAGCCGTCTTCGGCGGCGAGGTGCACCACATTCGACTGGGTCACGTCGGTCGCGTTCGACGCCGTATGGGCGCGGTTGCCCACCCAAACGCTTCCGTCGGGCGCCACGGCGGTGCGGGACGGGAAGCGCCCGAAGCTCGGAACCTGCCAGTTCTTCACGCCCGTGCGCGTATCGAGCTGGGCGACTTCGTTTCGACCGGTGACGGCAATGTAGATGTAGTCGAAGTCGATGTTCGACGCGCCAAGCGTGATGCTGCCCGGGAACTCCGGATCTTCTTCCACGTCATCGCAGGTGCGACCGGGAAGCTCACAGTCCGCAAGCTCGTCGTAGTCCTCTTCAAAGCACGGCTCCGGCGGGCACGTGCCGCAGGCGTTCGTGACGCCCTCGTCCGTCGCGCCATCGCAGTCGTCGTCCACGCCGTTGCAAGTCTCGGCAGGCAGGGGACCGCACTCGCCGCAGGCGTTCGCGACGCCTTCGTCCGTACGTCCGTCGCAGTCCTGGTCCTCGCCGTCGCACACCTCCGTCGGATCGCAGAAGCCGCAGGCGTTCGAACCCGTCGCGTAGCGTTCGTCCTCTTCGCCGTCGCAGTCGTCGTCGATGCCGTTGCAGATCTCCGGGAGCGGCGTGACTTGCCCCGTGCACTCACCGAAGGGGGGAAACTCGACGTTGCCTTCGCAGGTGAACGTACCTGCAAGGCAAGCGCCGACGCCCTGGGTCCCGTCGGGACCGCCGTAGCAGCTCGTGCTCGTGCCAGGTTCGCAGGCGCAACCGTCGTCGACGGTGCTGTTGCAGTCGTCGTCGAGTCCGTTGCCGCACTCGTCCCGTGCCGCCGGCGTACCGCAGCCTCCGCAGGCGTTCGTCACGCCTTCGTCGGCCACTCCGTCGCAGTTGTCGTCGCGCCCGTTGCAGGTCTCGTCGGCCCCCGGAAAGACATTCGGGTCGCCGTCGTCGCAATCGAGTGGGAACGGCGTGCCGTCCGAATCGTTGTCGGCGCAGCCCTCGTCGACGACACCGTCGCAGTCGTCATCCACGTCGTTGACGCCCACCGCGCATTCCTCCGTGGGCAGGATTTGTCCCACGCACTCGCCCCAGCGGTTTTCACCGTCCGCAGCGACACAGTCACGGCGCCCGCCGGCGCATGCGCCGCGGCCGCCCGTAGCAAAGGGACCTTCATAGCAGGGCTGGTTCGTCGGCGGCTCGCATACGCAGCTCGTGGCAGCGGCACACTCGCAGCGGAAATCGCAGTCGCAGTCTTCGTCCGTGAACCCGTCGCAGTCGTCGTCGATCTCGTTGCCGCAGAGCTCCATCGGCGCTTCGCCGCACGCGCCGCATGCGTTGCGTAGACCTTCGTCGACCTCGCCATCGCAGTCTTCGTCCGTGCCGTCGCAGGTCTCTTCGCCGGGAAGCACTTCGCCGCGGCAGTCGTCCGTCACGCCTTCTTCGACGCAAATCGTGATGCCGCGCCGGCAGATGCCGACGCCGGCGGTTTCCAGCGCACCGGAGTAGCAGCTGAGGCGCGCGCCGCGCGTGCAGCTGCAGTCCGGCTCGTCCGTCTCGCCGTCGCAGTCGTTGTCCATGCCGTCGCCGCACAGCTCACCGACGCCCGGATTGATGTTCCGGTCGTCGTCACGGCAGTCGTCGCCGGACGGGCAGCTGTCGCTGACGGCGCTGAACCCATCGAAGTCTTCGTCGACGCACTCATCACCGCCGCCGCCTTCGGACCCGCCACGGTCGGCACGCCCCATATCGCCCAGGCCGCCGATGATGCACTCACCGTCGATGCAAATCGTGCCGGAGCTGCAGTCGGCGTTCGTGAGGCAGGCGTTTCCGCCGCTGGAGCCGCCGCAAGACGCCGTGAGGGCGCCGAGGGCCAAGAAGGGTACGAGTCGACGCATGGCGCGTCATCTTACCGGATTTTTGCCTTATAAATGAAACAAGCCGCCAAACTCACCGCAAATAGGTGGGTTTGACGGCTTTGCGCGCGCATCGGTGCTTATTCGACCGAGATCAGCGACACCACGTCGAAAAGTCCGCCGCCGATAAGCTGCGCCTGCCTTCCCTGCGCGCCCGTCGAGAAGCTGCCGAGGCCGGCGTCTTCGTAGTGGTCGTAGGTGCGGTTCGAAAGGTCCATGTCGACCCGCATGCGCACATCGATATTCGAGGTGGGCACCATGGCGAGGAGCGCGTACGCAACGGCGTACTCTCGGCGGACGCTGTTCAGTTCGCGGGCGTCGTCGAGCAACTGGTCGAACGCGTCGCGCACGGCTTCGGAGCGGGCTTGAACGATTGTCTGCGCCGCGCTGTCGCCCTCAAGGTCGATGGCAATGGCCTGACCTCCGAGCACGCCAAGGCCGACGATCTCCGCGTTCTCCAGCGCGCTGAGCCGCTGGTAGCGGTCGGCAAAGGTGTCGAAGGTTGCGGCGAGATCGTCGAGGGCGCGGCGGTTGTCGTCCGATACGTCCTGGCGCCGCTCCTCCAGCTGCTGTGCCGTCGACTCGCGGTCGACGCGGGCAACATGCAGCACACCTTCGATCGCGCTCCGAAGCTCACGTCCCGTCTGGCCACCGAAGATCGCTTCGACCGCGTCGTCGTCGAGGCGGTAGTCGAGCACCACACCGGTGGGCGGACCATTGAACGTGCCGTTCGGTTCGACAGCGATGTTCGAACCGATGCGAACGTCCGCCAGATCGAGCGCCAGGTCGCGCACCGTGGCGTCCACGTCCTGGGCCGCCGCGTTGATGGCCGAGGTGGCGTCGGCGACGAAGTCCTGGAACTCAGGCACGGTGAGAATCTCCGCGCGGCACGACCGCTCGCGATCCTCGCAGGTGTTCTCCGCGATGCGCTGCAGCTGGTTGCCCTCAACCTCGACGACGCGCGCAAACGCTTCACCGGCCGCACCCACGATGAGCGCATCGACATGATCGAGAAATTCATCGCGCTCCGTGAAGCTATCGCCCTCGGCGAGCTGCACAAAGAGGTTCACCTCGCTGGCGACGTCACCGCTCACGTAGTCGTAGCGGTTGCCGGCAAGAATCGTGCGGCCGTAGCCGTGCGACTCGAAGAGCCAGCCGCTGTCGCGCTGGAGCGATTCGAAGAGCAGCTCCTGGGCGCCGCCGGGCGTTTCGATCGACACCTCGCCGGCGGAGCGGAAGGTCGTCCGGAAGAAGCGCATGCCGAAGAGCTCAAGGCCCGCGTGCGACACGGACGACAGGCCCGAACGCGTCAGGTCGTACTCCATCTGCATGCCTGGCTCGTCGCGAAGCGAAAGGGCCTGGGCCAAGCGAATATCACCGCGAAGGGCCTGCGAGATCGCCGCTTCCACGTCCGCGCTGCCGCTGAGGCTGACGCGAAAGCGCGAGATGCTGAGGCGGTTGCGGCGTGACGTACGCTCCACTTCGGCGCTCAGAATGTTGAGGCGGTCGTTGAGCTGGTCCCGAAGGGCGCGGTCAAGCACGCGACCGAGGTCGATTTCCTGACCGGCGATGTTCACGACGGATTCAACGAGGCCCTTCACGCCCCAGCCGTCGTTCACGGCGAGGCGTGCCGAGCGAATGGCGCCGCGCTCCGTACCCACATCGATGACGACTTCGTCGCCTTCAAGACGAATCACCTGAACGTCGAGCAGACCTTCGACCTGCGATCGAAGGGCCGCCGAAACGACCAGGTTGTAGGCGAGCGGACCGGACTGGGCGATCACGATGGGAACGCCCGCACCCAGGTTCAGACCGAAGGCGCCTTCACCGCGAAGGGCAAAGGACTCGCCGGGCTTCATGGCGCGAAGGTCCTCGATGCTCTCCGGCACCACAAAGCCGCGCGTGTTGCGCAGGGCCTCGAGCACCGCCCGCGGCGAGCTACCGGGCGCGCGTTCCGCCGCCGAGACAACGCGGCCCGAAAGGGCGCCGCTGCCGAGACCAATGCTCACGCCACCGTCGACAAAGCCGTCGCCCTCGATGTTGAAGCCGTGTTCGGCGAAGGCCGCAAAGGTGAACCCGCTTTCGATGAAGACGTCATCACCGCTGCCCTGCAGATGGCGTTGACGAACGCGGTTCACTTCCGTCGAAAGCTCGTTCTCGCCAAAGCGCGCGAGCAAGCCCTCGGTAAGTGCGTCGAGGTCTTCCACCAGCTCCTCGGACTCGGCGAGGCTGGCGGAACCAAAGGCGATCGGCTCGTCGATTTCCACTTCGAAGGGACCGATCGAAAGGGCGTCGTTGAGGGCGCGCGTCGCCAGGCTCGTCCCCCGAGCGGCCAAGTCGGTCAGGTCGAGGTCGCGTGCGTCCTGGTAGAGCGAGCGAATGGTATCTACGCCATCGCACTTCCCCGTACAGGTGATGTCCAGTTGTTCTTCGGCGGGACCAGGCTCGGTTCCTGGGCTGTCTGCGCAGCCGGCGAACGCCAGAAGAAGAAGGCAAAATAGAGGGGTTTTCGCTCGCATATCCCAGAGCTCCAAGGTTTGGAGAGGCGATGCGCCCCCCAGTTCAACGAAACTAGATAAGTGTGAGGGTCCGGTCAAACGCCCCGCACTCCCTTACACGACATTCGAAACACGCCACGCGCCATGAATGTCTGAGGATCGGCGATATATCAGGAAATTGCTGACATGTGCGCTGATGTGCGCGATCGCACGCGTGGGGCGATCAAAATCCCGTAGCGCGGTAGAACACCCCATGCGCTACCTACCCATCGCTCTCATCGTCGCGTGCGGCGGCGCGCCCGCTGGCCCGGTGAACCACTCGGTCGAAGTGATCGAGATTCCTGACGCGCAGCGGGTCACACCTCCGGACGTCACCCTCCTAGGCGCGGGACAAAGCCCGCGCGTCGCCTTGCGCCTTCATCCGGAAGTCGGCGAGAGCACGGCGTTCACGGTTCGCATGTCCATGCGAATGGCGCTTTCCTTCGGCGGTCAAGATGCGCCGCCCGCGGACTCGCCGGACATGGTGATGGTCATCGGCACCCGCATTCGCGACATCGACGCCAGCGGCACCTTTCGACGCGACCTCGTCATCGAAGAAGTGTCCGTCGATCCTTCCCATCCGCTCGCCGCGCAAATCGCGCCCATGCTGGAGCCGATGCGCGGTATGGAGGGGTTCGAAGTCTTCGACGCGCAAGGCCGACCACTCGCGGCCCATCTCAATATCCCCGCCAACGTGCCCGAACAGATGCGCGACACGCTCGAGCGCTCTATCGAAATGATGCAGGGTTCGTCACCGCCTTTTCCAGAGGAAGAAGTCGGCGTTGGCGCGCGCTGGCGCTCCGTGTCCCGTCAGTACAACCGCTTTCACTTCACACGGACGACGGAGTACGAGTTGCTTGCGCGCGACGGCGACACGATCACCCTTCGCGCAAACTCTACGCTCGCTGCCGAGCCCCAGCCCTTCGAGCTCGACGATCAGCACGAGGCGCAGATCACAGCGTATGAGGGCGGTGGCACGGCGAACGTCAACTTCGAACTGAACTCGGCGCGCATGAGCAGCGAAGGCACGGCCGACGTAACCTTGAGCCTCGAGCTCGAACCAAGTCCCGACAATCCAAACCTCACCCAGATGTCCATCAGTACCCGAATGGGGGCGGTGATCGAGTCGGTGGAGCGCGAACGCCAGCCGTAGCGGCTTCACCGTGCCTAGCCCAAGAACAAGCGGACCTTTGAAAAAGGTCGCTTGTTCGTGGGCTAGAGACCTGACCAGCGTTGCCGCCCGGCGACTTTCGCCGACGGTGCGACGGATGGAGCGTCCGAATCCGCAGCGCCCCCATAAGGATAGGGGTCCAGGTTTGGATGGCTGCAAGCGCCGTGCTGTCGTCGCAAAGCGACGACGCAGCAATGCTGGTCAGGTCTCGAGAGTCGCGGAACGCATCGTATGCGGGCGTGCGCGGCGCTCGCTGGCGGGAACGGGGGAAGAATTCCCCGACTTGAGGGATGGACGCTGACGAACGCGGCGTCGTTGAGTACCCTTCAGGTTCATGCTTCGACTACTCCTCTGCTTTCTCCTCCTCAGCGCCGCTTGCGGCGACGACGCGACGCCCGCGGATACGGGTACGGATGCCGCCGACGACGGGGTCGATGCGGCTATGCCCGATGCGATGGCCGATGAGGGCATGGAAGACGCACCACCCGAAATGGGCCGTACGAGCTGCGGCGACGACAACGGCGGATGCGATCCCCGCGTCGCCTGCGTCGATACGAGCGGCGAGGTCGTGTGCGGCCGTTGCCCCCCTGGATTCAGCGGCCGCGGTAGCGAAGCATGCGTCGACATCAACGAGTGCGAGTCGGCGAACGGTGGATGCGATCCGCTCGTGAGCTGCACGAACACGGAAGGTTCACGCACCTGCGCGGCGTGCCCGAGCGGCTACCGCGACGTCAATGGAAACGGCACGCTCTGCTCCGACATCGACGAATGTGCGACGGACAACGGCGGCTGCGGCGATCGCATGTGCACCAACCTGCCGGGTTCCTCCATGTGCGGCGACTGCGCGATGGGCTTCATGCTTGTCGACGACGCCTGCGTCGACATCAACGAATGCCGGATGAGCAACGGCGGCTGCGGGCCCAACCGTGCGTGCATGAACATGCCCGGCTCGTTCATGTGCGGCGACTGCGACAGCGGCTACGAACTCAGGGAGGATCGCTGCGTCGACATCAACGAATGCGCAACGGACAACGGCGGCTGTGATGAACTCGTCGAATGCCGCAACGAGCCGGGCGGACGCAGCTGCGGTGATTGCCCGATGGGCTACACAGGCGACGGCGATGACGAATGCCGGGACATCAACGAATGCAACATGAGCAACGGCGGCTGCGATGACCGCTGCAACAATCGCCCCGGTACCTTCGAGTGCCGATGCAACGGCGACCGAATTCTCGCGTCGGATGGTCTTCGCTGCTTTGAGCCGCTCGAACTTTCCACCCGCGTCCTGCGCATGGGAGGCGTCGGCGATGACTACATGGAAACGATCAGCGCCAGCGGCGGCGACGACAGCATGTACTCTTGGGAGATCGTCTCCGGGTCGCTGCCCGACGGCCTGATGCTGACGGGCGGCACGCCCGGTGCCATCATCACGGGCACCCCCTCGGCGGACGGCACGTTCAACTTCACCCTTCGCGTGCGCGACGCGGACGGCAACACGGCGATGGCGAGTTTCTCCATCGAAGTCGCCGTGATCTAGACCGGTTCGACAAGGTCGAACCGGTCACGCGGCGGGTCGGGTCCCGACGAACCAACGTCCTCTACCGTCTGTCAGCGCGATGCCTAAGGCGTGAAGCGTGCGCGTGAAGCGTGAAGCGTGCGCGTGGAGGGTGAAGCGTGCGCGTTCAGCCGCCACTCACGAGTTCTTCGACCACCTTTTGGGCGCGTCGATGACGGGTATCGGTACGCTTCGCACGCTCCACGCCGTAGGAAAGGGTGCGTTTCTTTCCCGGAGTGAGCGCCGCCCAGCGCGCCTCCGCTGCGGGATTGGCTTCCAGCGCGAGGGCGAGCTCGTCGGGAATACTCACCTCATTGGGGGCCGGGTCGATCGCCAACTCGACCTCCACCTTCATACCTGGCTCCAGCCAGTGGTCCGCGAGCCACCGCTCGCCAAAGCGAATGCAGCTACCGCCGTCCGGCCGTTTGCTGAGCACGCGACGGAACGACACTTCGTCGTCGTCCCAGATCAGCGTCCCCACCAAACGCGTGCCGGAACCAAGCGCGCTGGCGCACGTTTTCGGTACGGGGACGTAGTGCTTCAGGTAGCCCCTTGGAATCGTGTCGTCACGAACCACCGTCGATTGAAAGCGCCGTGGCTTCGCCATGGGCAAGGATATCACTTTCGAACACCTTTGCCCCTTGCCTGCAGGGGCTGGCTCCCCCCATGCTGGCGCCTATGGGCGGGCGAAGCGAGCATGGCTGAACCGCTCGTGCGGGCCGCGGTAAGCCAAACGCTGCTGCGCACCCTTCGCCGTGTCCGCCCGGACGCGGCCAAGCATGTCGACGGCACGCTCTCGTCTGCCGCGCGCGCCAACCTGGAGTCGCTCAACGCGCTTCGCTGGATTCCGATGGACCACCACATGGAGCTTTCGGACCGCATCCGTGAGTTCATCGGCGCCGGCGAGCGCTACCGGGTGTTTTGGCAAGACGTGTTCGACTCGCTGCTTCGACGTCCGATCTTTCATCGCTTCGTGGATATGGCGATGCGCATGCTCGAGTCGCCCGCCGAGTCGTTGCTTCATTTCGCGCCGCGCATGTACGGCCACATCTTTCAAGAGTGCGGCGACTGCAGCATTGAGGTGAAGCGTGAAGCAAACCAGCTTGGCATGCTCACCATCGCAGGATGGCCGGGTGAACGCTACGAGTTCGACGGCTTCGTCGAGGCCATGCACGGTTCGATCGAAGGCGCTGGCGGCTTGATTCCGGGATGCCGCTTCGAGGTGGAAACCGTGGAGCTCATTCGGCCCGGCCTCGTGCGACTAAGGATCTGGGCACACGAGACCTAAATGGACCGGCCGAGGACGCAGCCCTACGAATCCAACTCCGCATCGAGCACGAGCGCTTGAAGACCCTGTTCCACAGCGTACGCCGCTTCCTCGGAGGTGAAGCGACCCACCGCCACGCTCAGCAAGGGCACAAGCTCGCGAAGTTCTTCCAGGCTCAAACGCTCCGCGCGCGCTCCGATGCGCCGCGCCTGCGCATGCATCACGGGCCAGGGAAAGGACGTGTGGGGCTCGAGCACGTTGTACACCGCCTGCGAGAGTTCGCTTAGAACCACGCCCTCCGGCAAACCATGAAAACGAAAGCTCACGCAGCGATGCTCCGCTCTACCGACGCATAAGGCGCGCCTCGTGCTCGTCGAGCTTTGACGCAGTCGCCATGATGAACTCACACCGCGCGTCCCCTACGGCCACGCAGTGAAGCTCCCGACCGTGGACCTCGACGTTAAAGGCTTCGCTGCACCAGCCGGCCGAATATCCGGCGCTAAAGTGGCAGGCGACATGCTTCGGGGTGACTCCGCGCTTTTTCAGCACTTCGCTCTCGAAGGTGTTGGGATGGACATAGTGCAAAAAGAAGGAGTCGTCATTCGTGGGCGTGCTGTCTTCGAGGATCTGCACGAAGGCCCACCCGGCGTGGGAGAAATGAACGGGCCCCGACGACAAACGTTCGACGCCGTCCGTGAGGTTCAGACGAGCCGAAAATGCGCGGCAGTCGCTCCGTCCAATTTCACGTGCCGTGTTGTAGATGAACTCCTTCGCGGGCTTGGGACCGAAAGAAGCTTCGAGTGCCTCGAACCAAGCGCCGTAAAGGCTCTCGCAGCGCATAAGCACGTAGCGCTCACCGCCGACGCGCACGACGCCTTCTTCCGGCCGCCGTTCGAACGCTTCGAAGAGCTCGCTGACGTGCGACTCGGCCGCCGCAAAGGCGTCCGTAAACGCCGGCGGCACCTCAACGCTCGTGAGTGTTTTCTTCTCCCCCATACGTCCAACATACACGTCCTCCTGCGCGGCGGTCGACGGCTGCGCGAGATTTACGCCGGGCGAACTCTCTGCCATGCTCCGCCACGATGCGGATGCGTATGGCTCTTCTAATGGCCCTTGGTGCCGTCGGCTGTGGCGACGACAGCGCAGCGCCGGACGCGACCCTAGACGTCGGTAGGGAGACCGCGGTCGACGAGCGGATCGCCGAAGACACTCGGATTGCCGACGAGGCCGTCGATGTGAGGGAGGATCGCGCGGCCGAAGACGACCGCGTCCCCGACGCGGCCGAAGACGCCGCCCCCGATGGTGGCGCATTGCTCGAGCGCTACTCGCTGGCGGCGCTCCATCCGGAAGGGGGCGCCTTCGATGCCGAAGCGAACCGCTTTTTCGTCGGCAGTCTCGAAGCCGGCACGGTGCAGAGCGTGGATGCAGAAACGGGCGAGGAAACGGTCTTCTTTGAGGGCGAGCCGGAGGGCGAATGGTGGACCCTCGGCATCGACCTCGACACCGCCCGACGACGCCTTTGGGTGTGCGCGATGGACGACCAGCGTGAGACGAGCGACGACGAGATCCCCTACGACGGCTACGTCTGGCTCTTCGATCTCGACTCCGGCGAACGGCTCGAGGTCTTTGACCTGAGCGTGCTCGCCGAGTCCGCCACGTGCACCGACGTCGCCGTACACCCCGACGGAACGGCGTACGTCACCGATCGCGAAGCGGGCACGATCTACGCCGTGCGTGAGGGCGAAGCGGGCGAGGTCTTCGCGACCGACCGGCTGCTGGAAGGCAACCTCGCCGGGCAGAATGGGATCGTGGTCGACGCCGAGCGCGACATCCTTCTGGTCGTCGTGTATCAGCCAGCGAGGCTCGTGCGCGTACCGCTCAACGTCGGACGCATTCGCGAGGTGAACCTGCTCGGCGACTTCAGTGACGTGGGGCCGATCGGCACCGGCGCGGACGGCATCGATCCCCTCTCAGATGGATCGGTGGTGGTCGTATTCACGAGCAAGCTCATGCACATCACGCCCACCACGGACGATTGGATGAACGCCGAGCTTGAATCGGTGGACGTCGCGCCCACCATGACGGACGTGATCGTCGCGAACGACCAGGCCTATCTCTTGAACGGCCAGGCGCTCGAGTTCGCCCTCGGCGTCGACCCGGTGCCCTTCGAACTCGTGCGCGCCGACATTCCCTGAGCAAACGCCACACTTTCGGTGTAACGGTGCGGGCGATCGGTGCTATGCGAGCGGGCCTACCCTACCGAGGAGCTTCCATGCGCTACGCCCTTCTGACTCTTTTTGTTCTCAGCTTTGGAGTTCTTCCCGCCTGCGGCGGCGAAGCGCCTTCGAGCGAGCCTGCATCGGAAGCCGCGACGACCGCGGGGGGCACGGAGGACGAAGCGCCCGCAGAAGCGTCCACGCTGCCGTGCCAGCGAAACTCGTCGGAGGTCTGCGAATGCCCTTCCGGCGGCACGGCCCTGCGCGTTTGTCTCGAAGGCACCTGGACCGACTGCCCCTGCGAGGGCGTCGATGATTTTGACGACGGCTTCAGCGACGAAGCGTAGCGCTAGGGCGTGTCTTCAAACTCGCGCATGCGCCTTCACGCCCCGCTCATCGTCGATTTCGCCATCTCTTCGGCTTGAAAGCCGCCGGGGATTCCCTCGCCTCACAGACGAAAACTCGCCGACGAGCGGACCACGAATCCACACGCGCGAGTTTGAAGACACGCCCTAGACCGGCCTATTCGACGAGCGTACCGTCCACGCGGAAGTACGCCTCGAGTTCTTCCTCGCCGCGCGTCGCTTCGACTTCCCAGAGGAGTTCGCCACCTCGAACCACCACCTCGGCGCCTGAGAGCGTCGCGCCGCTGAACTGCGCTTGGGCGGCGCCGCGTACGGCTTCCGGCGCCAGCGCAACGGGCACGGCAAACTCGATCTTGTGAATCGTGCCGTCGGCGCGCTGTTCGAGTTCCATTTCAACGAGGGTGTGCGTTTCCCATTCCGGCTGGCCGTCGTCGTCTTCTTCGACTTCGACGCGGATCTGGGCGCGCGCTCCAAAAACTCGCTCGAGTTCCTGCCGGACGGGCTCCGGCGCGTCCACATCCGCAATGGTGCGGGCCGGCTGAAGGGCGGTGCCGCCACAGGCGGCCACCAAGAGGCTGAGGATGAGGGTGCGGCGCATGGCCACGGCATAGCTCAAAGGGCAAACGGGGCACGCCGCCGCGCCGTTTCCCCGCGAAGGCCGGTCTAAGCGCTCGCGCGCTTTGCCAGGATGCAGTCACGCCATTCAAAGAGCTGCGGAAACGCGGCGACAAGGTCCGGCCGCGTCCAATGGGCCCGCGCCACCTCCGGCACCGGCGAGCGCGCCTCGGGCGACACGAAGGCCAGCCCGGAAGCCGCGACGATGTCGGCGTACGAGGGTTCGTCACAGAGATGGAGGCGATCACCCAGTGCGTCCGCAAGCGTTTCGACGTAGCGATCAAGGGCGCGATCCCAATCGGCCATCGAATCGCTTCGCGCGTATTTTCGCAGGATGGCGCGGGAGGCCGCCCGCCCCACGACCAACCCGGGCTGACCCAGGGCCGGAAGGGGCGAAGGCAGGCTGGCCTGAAGCGCCGGCGTGTCCGCCACTACGAGGGTCGTGGCGCGAAGGCGCCCGGCGCAAAGGGCATCCTCCGCCAACGCATTCCAGCGTTCGATCTCCGGCCGAAGCCGGGCCGGCGCCAACGGCAGGTTCGCCCGGTCCGATCCCCAGTAGGCGATCGCCAAGCTGTCGCAGATCGGGCCGCCCGCCGTGAAGAGAACCGGCACCGTGACGCCGCCCCATGGACGCCGAAGCCGCCATCGAAGCCAGGGCTCGTCCACGAAGGGCTTGTAGTTTCGCAGGCGAAAGCGCGTGCCCTGCCGCTGCAGGGCCAGCTTGGCCCGGCGCGACCATGGCGAGTAGGCGATCGATACCAATGTCGGCTCGAAACGGCTCATGCTTCTGGTTCTTCGCGACGCACTCCCGCCGCGCAAGGGATCGGCCGTACGTGCCGTCATGGTGCCAGGTTCCCCACGGAGTGGACGGACTTGCTTTGTCGGCACTACCATACAGTCGTGCAGAAACTTTCCGCCTTGGCCTTAGTCTTTTCGCTTCTTGTCGCGTGCGGCGACGATGATCAACCCGGCCTACCCGATTCAGGGTTCCTCGACGGAGCCCGTGATCTCAGCACCACGGACGCCCTCGTGGACACGGCGATGCCCGACGACCGCGCCGTCGACATGGCGATGGCCGACGTCGCCATCGAAGCCGGTCCGACCTGCGCCGGCACCACCTGCAATCCGGGCCAGCGCTGCGACCTCGGCAGCGGCGCACCCACCTGCGTCGACAACGAATGCGCCGACCTGAGCTGCTCGGAGACCGAGCGCTGCGAGCCCCATCCCCTCGGCGGCAACACCTGCGTGAGCATCGCCTGCGACGAAGATGTGCAGTGCGCGAGCGAGGAAAACTGCAGCGCCGAAGGCATCTGCGTTGCGGACGTGTGCACGCCGGCGGTGATTCGCTGCGAGGGCGAAGAAGTCCGCGAGTGCGAGTCCAATGGCGGCGGCGAAACCGTGCTCGGCACCTGCGGATCGGCCAGCTACTTTGCGACCACCTGCGTCGACGACGGCGTCGGCTTCGGGGGCTGCACCTGCGAGGACGATTGGGACTGCCCCGAGTTCACCGTGTGTGATACGGGCACCTGCGTCGGGCGTGGCGAGGCACCGACCTACACCCTTCCTCCGCTTCCCTTCGACGAAACGCTGCCCTCGCCGGAGATCGAATGGGGCGGACCGAGCCGCGACGACGACGACGCGCGCGACGGAACCGGTGCGCTCGCGCCCTGGGCAAACTTCAGTCACGTGCTCAATACGCCCGTGGTCGCCAACCTCGACGACGACAACGGCGACGGACTGATCAACGAGCGCGACTTTCCCGAAGTCATTTTCGTCGCCCACCAGGGTGATAACCCCTGGAACAACGGCGTCCTTCGCGCCATTCACGGGGGAGGCCCAAACCGCGGACAGGACTTCTTTGCCCGCTGCGGCGATTTGCTCTGGCAGCGTGAAGCCCCCATCGACGACGTCTGCGGCGACAGCACGCCGGATTCCGATTCGGGCGCCGCGGTCGCCGTCGGCGACCTCGACGGCAACGGAGCGCCGGAGATCGTCGCGCCCACCGAGGGCAATCGCTTTCGCATTCTCGCCGCCGACGGAACGGAGATCTACCGGCTGCCTTCCGAACTCGCGTGGGAAAACAACACGAACGGCGAAACGCCCACCATCGCAAACCTCGATTTTGCGGGCTACGCCGAGATCATCGTGGGCCACACCGTGTATCGACTTGGACCGGACGCGGACGGCACCATTGAAGTGAAGCAACGGCTCGCCGGCACCGCGTCCGATGGCCGAAACGAAGGCGTCGGCCAGATGTCCTGCGTGGCCGACCTTGATCCCAGCGTCCCCGGCGCGGAGTTTGTCGCGGGCGGCACGGCGTACCGGCTTCCCGCGGACCTCGACGCCTGCGACACGCCCTGCGCCGACGGCGTGCTCGATATCGTGTGGGACGCCGGGGGACAAGGCTATTGCGCCATCGCCGATGTTTGGGGCGCCGACACGCTTGCGCGACCCGGTCCGGCCAATCCGCTCGACGGCGTACCGGAGGTCGTGCTCATCGACGACGGCAACCTGCGCATCCTTCAAGCCTCCGACGGCGAAACGATTCTGAACGAGGACCTCGGCGGAGGCCGGCGCGGCGGCGCGCCGAACGTCGATGACTTCGATGGCGACGGCTTCATGGAAATCGCGTCGGCGCTGCAAAACTTCTACGTAGTCGTCGACCTTCAGGAGCCGGCAGCGGCGTGCCCGGCGTGGCCCACCACGATCGCCCGCGCAACGGCCGACGACGGCAGCCATAATGCGAACCCCGCACGCACCCCCGGCGACGCATGCACGACGGACGCCGAGTGCGCCGAAGGCGCCGTCTGCAACGCCACCCTCGCTCGGTGCGTGTGCTTGCACAACGGCTGGCAGCGCGACAGCGACGATGACTCAAGCCGGGCCACGTCGTCGAGCGTCTTCGACTTCAACGGCGACGGCGCCGCCGAGGTGCTCTACAACGACGAGTGCGACTTTCGCGTCTACGCAGGAACGAGCGGCGAAACGCTCTTCAGCGCCCAGTCCCGCAGCCGGACCGGCATCGAAAACCCCGTCGTCGCCGATGTCGACAACGACGGCAATGCCGAAGTGGTCACCGTGAGCAACACGGCCACCGGAAACCGCTGCGACGAAGACGGCGCGAACCCCGTCGGCCCGAACGGCATTCGCATCTGGGGCGACCCGACGGACGCATGGGTATCGGCACGCCGCATCTGGAACCAGCAGAGCTACTTCGTGGTGAACACCACGGAGAGCGGCGCCATCCCTTCCCGTCCGCCGGAGAGCTGGGGCGAGTTTCAGGGCCGGCGCTACAACACGTACCGCAGCCAACCGCGGAGCTTCGGCGTCGCGCCCGATCTCGAAGTGGTCGCCGTCGCCGTGTCCTCGCCCGATGTGGGCTGCGGCACCCTGAGCGACACGATCGAGATCACCTTTCAGATTCGAAACGCCGGTGACCTGCGCGTCGGTCCCGGCGTTCAGGTCGCTCTCTATGGGACGTGGGACGGCACGGAGGAAGCGCTGCTGACGCCCGAGGGCGATCCCCTTGAGCTGACGCTCACGGCGAGCCTTGAACCCGGACGCAGCGTGTTTCTTTCCGTGACCTACGCCCGCTCCAGCTCCGTCCGCGACGAACTGCCGGACTCGGTGCGCGTCGAGGTGGACCCGGCGTCCGCGACGGAGCCCTTCGGCGCGGAGCGCGAGTGTAACGAAGCCAACAACGACCGCAGCACGGACGTCAGCGCGGGTGAGCGTTTGGCCGACCTGCTCGTCGAGGTGGGCGCACCCACGCTGCGCTGCTCGATGACCGAGGTCGACGTGCCCATCGCCGTTCGCAACGAAGGCACGGAAGACGCCATGGACGTCGTCGTCGCCCGCTACGCGGGCGATCCGGCCTTGGGCGGCGAGGAGATCGCGCGCGTCACGCTCGACGAGTCCGTGCCGGCGATGGGCATGGCGTCGACGACGGTCACCCTCGAATCGTTCCCGCGGAACCGTGACATTCGCATCTTCGCCGTCGTCGACCCGGACAATACGGTAGCCGAGTGCAACGACGCCAACAACAACGACGACGCACCGGAAGACGCCCGCTGCGACGGACTGATCTAAAAGCTCGACCCCGCACGACACGCGAGAGTGGCGCCGCTGTCGCTAAATCGCGATCGATCATGTAGACCTCTACGGGTCGAACACCCTCACTTCGCCGCGCCGAACGCGCCCAAAGAGGTCGCGAGCGCGCGAGCGAATCGCCTCGACCTCCGACTGACGCAGGCCCAGCTGAAGGCGACCGCCGCGTTCGCGGAGCCGGGCCTCGGGCGAACCGAAAGCGCTGCCCGCCGGCACCAGGCGAAGGCGCGAACCCTCGCCTTCGAACTCGGCGATGACGCGCAGCGAACGCAGGTCCGATTCGACGAAGACCCGCAGACGGTCCGCCGTGTCGCGTGGAATCGAAGGCACGACCCAGCGGGAAAAGTCTTGCCGCCCTTCCATCGTGCGTCGCCGGCCCATGCCAAAGGCGACGCTATTGTCGACGAGAAACACATGCTCGCTGGACGCCGACACGACGAACTGACCGTCGTGGGCATCGCCGTGCTCCATGAGGTAGGCGAGCAGGTTGAGGTGGGCGATGTTGCGGCGGTAGCGCGCGTCCCGACGGAAACGGCGGGGCTCATAGAGCCACGCATCGCCGTGCGGGCGCGCGTCGCGGGCCTTCGAAGGATCGGGCACGAACCCGCGCAGGCGCGCGTCGTCGAGCGTAAGCACGTTGGGCAGCCAGTAGCTCAGCGTGCCCACGATGCAGCGTCGGTCGGCGCGCTCCGCCACGCGATGGCGAAGCATGCGGTAGCGCTCCCGTTCAAGGCAGCCAACTTCCGTAGGCGGCACCACGTAGTCCGTCGGCTCCAAGAGCAAACGTTGGAGGCGTTCGGAAGCGAGCTCGGCGATCGGATCGCTGAAGCGCGAGCGCGCCGCTAGCGGCCGCCACTTGGCGTCGAAGATCACGCCCTGCGGCGTCTCCATCGTCACGACCGCCGCGCCCTGCGAACCGCCAGGCGTCGGCGCCGCATGCAGCAGCCGATTGTTCAAGTTGGCGAGCTCGGCAGACGCCTGGCCGTGGGACCGGCAGTCCCGAACCCGTGGACCCGCGCATAGCTCGCCCGGCTGCGAAAGCTCCACCGCCCCCCGGCGACCGCGCGGCCGGGGATGGTCGAAGTAGCAAGCGCCAACGATCAAAAGCAGCGCGACTAAGCGGGTCTGGGGCATTCGGATATGTCGCCTATGCGGCGGCCAATCTAACTCAGTACGCGTCAGCCGTGATGCAGATCGACTTCGAGTGAAGCGTACGCGTGGCGATGCTCGACACAGGAGGAGGGACGCTCGACGCAGGAAGCTGGACGCTCGACGCGCGGAGTACGGCGCAGGAAGCAGGAAGCACGAAGCAGGACGCAGGACGCAGGACGCAGGACGCAGGACGCAGGACGCAGGACGCAGGACGCTCGACGCGGGACGCGCGGAGCACGACGCAGGAAGCTCGGAGCACGACGCAGGACGCTCGACGCGGGACGCGCGGAGCACGACGCACGGAGCACGACGCACGGAGCACGACGCAGGAGAGGGTGTCAGGGTTTCGGTGTACGAGCTCGAGAGATCGTTTCGTGGTTTCGAGGTGTGAGGACGTCGCCCCAACGGCCGGAGCGTGGCGACATGCGCAGC
>JBCCRV010000033.1:0-19988 GCA_039201085.1 Myxococcota bacterium
CCTCGCGATCGGGTTTCGGCTGGGCGCGAAGGCGGCTCGCGAAGAGATTGAACGGGCGCGCAAGCGCCGTATGGAGTGACGATGCTTGGTTTTGATTTGAGTGACGAACAAAAGGCCCTTCAAGAGAGCGCGCGTGCGTTCACGAAGGACCGCATCATTCCTGTCGCGGCGGCGGCGGATCAGACGAGCAAGTTTCCCAAGGAAGTGTTCGATGAAGCGTGGGAGCTCGGTTTCGTCGCCCCCATCCTTCCCGAAGAGGTGGGCGGACTTGGCCTGCACGAGCTCGAACACGTCATCGTGACGGAAGAGCTCGCCTACGGATGCACGGGCATTCAGACGACGGTGACCGCCAACGCGCTCGCGTCCACGCCGATCATTCTTGCGGGCACGAAGGCGCAGAAGAAGAAGTACCTCGGCATGCTCACGGAAGCCCCGCTCTTCGCGGCCTACGCGATCACCGAACCGGCCGCCGGCAGTGACGCAGCGGGTATTCAGATGCGCGCCAAGCAGGTCGGCGACGACTGGGTGCTGAACGGCGAGAAGTGCTACATCACGAACGGGTCTTGGGCGACCTGGTACACGGTTTTCGCCACTGTCGATCCGACGCAGAGGCATAAGGGCATCATGTGCTTTGTCGTCGATCGAGACACGCCCGGCATCAGCGTGGGCAAGAAAGAAGACAAGCTCGGTCAGCGCGCAAGCGATACGGCCACGATCAACTTCGAGGAGGTGGTCGTGCCAAAGGAGAACGTCATCGCCGAGCCCGGCCAGGGATTCAAGGTGGCAATGCAAACGTTCGATCGCACGCGTCCGGACATCGGCGCCGGCGCCTGCGGACTCATGCGCCGCGCCCTCGACGAGAGCGTGGCGTTCGCCCTGGAGCGAAAGACCTTCGGCGTACCCATCGCCCAGCACCAGATGGTGCAGAAGTTGGTGGCCGACATGGCGATCAAGTACGAAGCTACGCGCCTTCTCGTGCAGAAGGCCGCGTGGATGATCGACAGCGGCAACACCAACGCCGTTGTTGCTTCGTACAGCAAGGCCTTTGGCGCGGACGCAGCCATGGAAGTAGCGACGGACGCCGTGCAGGTGTTTGGCGGCGCCGGCTACATGAAGGACTACCCCGTCGAGAAGCTCATGCGCGACGCCAAGATCCTACAGATCTACGAGGGCACGTCGCAGATCCAGCGCATGGTTATCGCGAAGAACATTTTCGCGGGTAACCGCCCCAACTGAACGATACCGACGGCACCCAGGGTTTCGTTCGAAGAAGCGAGACCGGCGCGGACGTTTGAAGGACGGCTACTGCCATTCTAGGACGAGAGGGCGCAGAGGTCGTCGCAGGCCGGGCGGCTGAACGAGGTCAGCTAAACGTCCGCGCCGGTCTAGAGCCCTGTGTTCTTCGTGCGCCGTGTATGACGCCCGCGGATCACGGGCGGGGAAGGTGAATGATCGTGCGGGCCTGACCCTCGTGTTCGCTTGCTTCGAGGGACCCGCCAAGGCCCTCCACGTACGCACGTGCGGCCACGAGCCCGGCAAAACGAGCATAGCGCCCGCCCCGCTGACCCTTGATCGCGTCCTGGCCTTCGATGGTGAAGGCCTGATCGCGAAACGAAGCATCCATGGGTTCGCCGGCGCCATCGACGACGATGCGAACGCCGTCACCTTCCTCGCGCACCAGAATGCGCGGAAGGGCTCGGTCGTGCCGCATGCCGTTCTCGACGAAAATCTCCACAACGTCGGCAATTGATGCCCCGCCGCGGGCGCGAAAGTCGCTGCCCTCGAGGGTGACGTTCTCAAAGCGGCTCTCGATCGGGCCGGCCGCATCTCCGTCGCGCAGTTGGGCGCCGCCGCGGCCAATCAAACCGTCGGCGATCC
This sequence comes from Myxococcota bacterium, assembly GCA_039201085.1. Taxonomy (GTDB): domain Bacteria; phylum Myxococcota_A; class Polyangia; order Polyangiales; family Houyiibacteriaceae; genus JBCCRV01. Next base: position 1,879 of record JBCCRV010000033.1, read on the forward strand.
AACCCACTCGGGTAAGACCCGAGCGTAGGTCGCGCAGCGCCGTTCGCAGATCCATGAGCGCTTCTTCCGCGTCCGCGTCACCGCGAACGGACTCTTCCAGGAAATCGACGTTGGCCGTCAACGTCGCAGCAGGGTTGCGCAAATCGTGAACAAGGAGCGCGAGCAGTTGGCCAAAGGTGCTGGATTCGGTCATTTGTCCTCCAGTGAGCTTACGGCGCGTCTTATCTCCCCCGAACACGGCGCGTTGCGGATTGGGCCACTTTCTTTCGAAATGCGCGAATGTGTAAGTCCCCGTTCGGGGACAAATTAGCCCGAAAATGCTCGGCCCGTACAGGGGTGCGCACCGACCGTACGGACCCGAAGCTGCCAGGCGCATTCGTACCAAATGCGGGACTGTTCAAAATGCCAGCCCACGGACGCGACCGTAAAGAAGACAGCCACCGGAAAAGTCGCCTATGGTCCGGAAGTGGGGAGCGCGGAGGACTCGAGCAAACGGTGCGGCCTGCCGGCCGGCTCCGCTTTCACGCTGCTTGCGTGTTGTGGGCTTGTGCTCGTCGGCTGCCCCGCCACGGACCCGCAGCAAGTGACGATGGACGAACCCACCGCCCATCCGGCGATCGGTCCGCAGACGAACGCACCGCAAGCAAACGAACCGCTAGCAAACGCGCCGCAAGCAAACGAACCGCAGGCGAACTCACCGCAAGGGAACGAGCCCGCTGCCGAGGCGGAGGCCGCCGAAGGAGGCGCGGATGAAGCAAACGGTCACGGGTCCGAGCACGCCGCGCTCGACTTCGACCGCTTGGGCGAACGTACCTTTCCGCCCGGTCCCTTCACGCACACCGCTCTATTGAATGCGCTTCGTGAAGGACGGAGCCGCGAGTTCAAGCCCGTTGGCCATACGAGCGTTGTCTTTCGCATGCGAATGGACGGCGAACACACCGCCGCCTACCGGCCCCGCACGCGGCGCCATCGACGCGGACACATTGCAGAGGTCGCCGCGTACGCGGTCGGCCGGCTGCTCGAGTTCGACAACGTCGCACCGGCCATCATGCGCACCGAACTTCGACGACGGATCTCCGAACGCCTGCACCCGCGCTACGACGATGCGGGAACGTGGCAGGACCTCGAGGACAGCATTTTCTACCGTTCACCCTTCGAAACTCCGGGCGCAGCGATTTACTGGATCCCCGAACTGACCAGCTCGGACCTCGACTCCGAGGAGGGGCGAGAGCGCTGGGGCGCGTGGCTCGGCGAGGGCAACGTGCCAACGGGCGAGGAAACGCTCGCGAGAGATCTGTCGAACATGCGACTCTTCGACTACCTCGTGGCCAACTGGGACCGCTTCAGCGGCGGCAACCTGAAGACCGCCGGCGAAGGCGGGCGCATCGTCCTGCGCGACCACAACGGCGCCTTCGCGGCGCTGTCGACGGCCAACGAGCGACGGCTACGGCGCGCGCTCGCCCAAACCCAGAAGTTCAGCCGCCGCACCGTCGAGACCCTTGGGGCGATCACCGCCGAAGCGCTCGTCGAGGGCGGCGCTCAGCTCGGCCTCGTCGGCGCAAACGCGCTCAGAGCCTCCGAACTTGCCGCGTTTATGGAACGCGTACGAACGGCTCGTTCGATAGTCGGCGCCCGCATCGAGCGCCTTGGCGAAGCGCGCGTACTGGTCTTTCCCTGAAGCCCGCTTGCGCCGGGCTCGAGGGCCGACCACAACAAGCGAGTGGATGAGCAAACGCTGCGTTCGTGCGTGAGCAAACTCGGTTGGGACGTGCAAACCCATGGCCAAGGCACGTTCCGATCGGACCACCGCACCGACGAAGGCGATATGCAGATCTACCTTCGTCTTAGTGGCGATTGGTTTGTCGCGAGCGTCGTGCCGTTCCTCGCAACGAAGGGCAACAACAGCTTCGAGCTCTCGCGGTGGCTGCTGCGCATGAACCACGACCTTTCGGTGGCGAAGTTTGCCTTCGATGAAGACGGTGACGTCACCCTCACGGTCGAACTGCCCACCGAGAACCTCGACGAGGGCGAGGTCGAGTGGGCCCTCAACGAGCTGCTCACGCAGGCCACCCATCACCGCGCGGTGCTGCGCGAGGCCGCTGAGGCGCCATGAAGATCGAAGCCGATGCATTCTTGGAGCACGACGCCCAGCTTGTGTTCGAGACGTACCGTGATGAACTTCCGCGCCTCGTCCAGGGCCTGCAGCAGATTCGCGATATCGTGGTGGAGTCCCGACGCGAAGCGGGCGACGAAGTGCATCTCGTGAACCGCTGGCAAGGGGCCAGTCCCGTTCCAAAGATCGCCGAGCGTGTTCTTCCGACGCAGGTCGCATGGCTCGACCACGCCAGCTGGAACACCGCCTCCAAGACTACCCATTGGCGCATCGAGAGCCAGGTGTTTGCCGAGGCGATCGACTGCACGGGCGTGAATCGCTTCGTCGACCTTGGTGGCGCCACGCGCCTCGAAGTGCGGGGCGAACTGCGCATCGATCTGTCGAAGGTGCGCTTGATGCCCGACATGGTCAGCGCACCGATCGCGTCCGCGATCGAACGCTTTCTTGTCGCGCAGATCACGCCGAGCGTGGCGGCCGTTTCCGACGCGCTCGCCGCGTACCTCGCGGACGAAACGCTCATCGGCGCGTGAGCCTTTTCGACCGGGCGCGGCCCAAGCCGCTGGCGGAGCGAATGCGGCCGAAGCGGCTGGCCGAGATCGTAGGCCAAGCGCACCTGCTTGGCCCGGGCGGCACGCTGCGCCGCGCCCTTGTCGCGAAACGCTTGCCTTCGATGCTGCTCTGGGGGCCGCCGGGTACGGGTAAGACCACCCTTGCAAATGCGGTCGCCGCCGAAACCGGTCATCCGCTCATGGCGTTCAGCGCGGTCCTTGGCGGCCTGCCGCAGTTGCGCAAACTGATTGCCGAGGGCGAGGAGCGCAGCCGCCTTGGGCGCACCTCGCTGCTTTTTGTCGACGAGATACACCGCTTCAACAAGGCGCAGCAGGATGCGCTGCTGCCGCACGTGGAGCTCGGCACGGTCGTGCTCATCGGAGCGACAACGGAGAACCCGGCTTTCGCTGTCAACCGGGCGCTACTGAGCCGGACGCGCGTCTTTCGCCTACAGGCGCTGGGCGACGACGACGTGCTTGAACTTCTGCATCGCGCCCTCGGCGAAGACGCCTCGCTCGCCAACCTCGCGATCACCGACGACGGTATGCGCGAGCTGGCGCGCCTTGCCCACGGCGACGCGCGCCGCGCACTTACGGTGCTCGAGAGCCTCAGCGGCGAAGGCCGTCCGCTCGAAGTCGAAGAGGTGCGCCGGGCCTTTGAAGCCGCGCCCGTGGCGATGGACGAAGGAGACCGACACGCCCTCATGAGCGCCTTCATCAAGAGCATGCGCGGAAGCGATCCGGACGCGAGTGTCTACTACTTGATGCGCCTCGTCGAAGGCGGCGAAGACCCACGCATCATCGGCCGACGACTCATCGTCTTTGCGAGCGAAGACGTGGGAAACGCCGACCCGCGCGCCCTCTCACTGGCCATCGCCGCCGACGCCGCTGTAGCGCGCATCGGCCTGCCCGAAGGCAACCACGCACTTTCCCAGTGCACACTCTACATGGCCGTCGCACCGAAGTCGGACGCATCGTACCGGGCCTTTGTCGCAGCACGCGAAGACGTCGTTCAACACGGTCCGCTCCCGGTCCCGATGAAGCTCCGGACGGGCCACGCGCCAGGTCACGGTGAGGGATACCGCAACCCGCACCGGGAAGGCGGCTTTGCCGAGGGTGAGGTATACCTCCCCGAACGACTCGCCGGTCGCGTGTACTACACGCCCGTGACGTACGGCTTTGAAGGCCGCATTCGCGACGCCGTTTGGCGGCGGCGCGGTGAACGTGGCGAGGATGGCGAACGCACGCATGCGGAACGCAGCGGCAGCGCCGACAAAGCGAGCGACCCGTGATTGTTCCCGAAGCCGTACGGGCGGCCTACGGATTGGCCGCCGAAGCAAACCAACTGGGCGAAGGGCTGACCAACGAGACGTACCTTGTACGTTCGCTTCAGTCGCAGGCGAAGCTCGTGCTTCAGTCCCTGAATCCAGTTTTTGGCGCATCCGTCAACGAGGACATCGATGCGATCACAACGCACCTCGCGTCGGCCGGCCTTGAGACGCAGCGGCTCGTTCGCGCGGGCAATGGAGCGAGCAGCATACGCTGCGACGGCAAGCTGTGGCGTGTGCTCTCCTACGTGAACGGCGAAAGCCACGGTACCTGGGACAACGCCGTCGCCCTCCGCAGCGCAGGCGAGCTCGTCGCCCGCGTGCACACGGTCCTTCGGAGCTGTGAGCATGCCTTTGCATCGGAGCGCCACGCGCACGATACGAATGCGCACTTCGAACGGCTGCGCGTGCGCATGCGTCAGCCGCATCCTCGAAGGCAAGCGCTTCTTCCCCTGGCGGAGGCGATTGTCAACGCGGACGTACCGCTCTGGAACAACCTTCCGCGCCGAATCATTCATGGCGACCTCAAACTCTCAAACGTGCTCTTCGTGGACGAACGCGCCATCGCGCTGGTCGATCTCGACACCTTTCAGTGGTCCGACATCGCCATCGAGCTCGGCGATGCGTGCCGTTCCTGGTGCAATCCGCGCGGCGAAGACGTCGCCGATCCGGTCTTTCGTGTCGACCTCTATGACGCGGCCCTGGCGGGCTACATCGAACACGCCCCTTGGCTGACGGCGGCCGAGCGCGCATGCCTTCGTATCGCGCCAATTCGCATCGGCCTTGAGCTGGCGAGTCGATTCTGCCTCGACGCCTTTGAAGAAGCGTACTTTCGATGGGACCCGACACGCTTCGAAAGCGCCAGTCACCACAATGAAGTTCGAGCGCGCGGCCAGCTCCACTTGGCGCGAAGCGCCCGGACGCAGCTCGCTGACTGAGGGTCCAACGTTTCGACTGCTGCACCGACACGTAGGCCAGGCCGTCTAAATCACCGCCTGTCTGCACCCTCCCTCTTCCCGCTCTCGACGACTACGCTACGGGGCTCCTCGGCCGCGACGTTAAATCGCAGTCGCTTCGATGGAGCGACCGGCGGATGTCCGCTCCGCCTTCGCGTCCTGTGGGCCGGGGCGGATCCGACCGCTGTCACCAATTGGGCTCGGTCACTCAGCCGCCGTCTGGTGGCGCTGCGCCGTCCGCGGGCATTTCGCCGTCGAGCGACGCACCCGAATCGGACGGCATCGATCCGTCGTTGGGCACCGAAGCGTCCGATGGCGTGTCGCCATCGGACGCCATCGCGGCGTCCAAGGGTGCGCCGTCCAGCATGCCTTCATCGCTGGGGACGCCGCCGTCGAGCGCGTCGGCGTCCGGCATCTCGGGGCTGTCCGCATCGATTGGAGCGTCTGCGTCCACGCCGCCGTCCATCGCCGTGGCGTCCGCGGCGCTGTCCATCGCGGCGCTGTCCATCGCGGCGCCGTCGGTCAACTCGGCGTCCATCGAGAGCGCGTCTAGGGATCCGTCGATCGATACGTCCACCGGCATGTCCGCATCGCTGGGCGGGAGACGGCAGATTCCGTCCCCGCAGAACATCGCAGCAGGGCAGTCGCTGTTGCGGAGGCAAGGGCCCGAGCAAGCATGGAGAAGCAAGAGCCCGAGTAGGACGCTCGCCCTCACGGGTTGATCACCACTTCGAATCCGACGGTGGCCGCCACGGTCACTAGCGCGCTCCCGTCGGGCAGGTCACTGCCCCAGACGTACGCGTCGGCGAGGGCGGTCACGATCAGGCGGGAGCGGCCGTGCACCGTCAGCGCCATCTCGGCGCCGAGCTCGGCGCCGACGAGCGAAAAGGGCGCTACGAAAGCCACGGCACCGAGAAAGGGCCGGAACTCCATTCGGCCCAGCTTGCGCATCAAGCCAACGCGCGGAACGAAGGCGACGCTGGCGCGGCCTTCGACCTCCATCCGCAGGGCGAGCCCGACGACCGGATCTCGGACGTTGCCGCTTTCGCTCACCCAGCTGCGGAACTCCGCATCCAAAAACAACGGCGCCCGGCGCATGCGCGTTTCACCGCCCGCGCCGCCGAAGGAAAGGCCCGATCCAAGGCTGCCACTTACGGTGAAGTGCCGTTCCTGCGCTTCGCCCGTACCGGCAAAAAGCGCAAGGAGCGCAAGCGTAGTAAGGCTCCTTACGAGCGGTTGCACTGCCAGCGGTCCATCGCCGGGTTCGGCGTCGGGGAAGGATCGGGGTGGCTGGCGCGCGGGGACGGCCGTGGCGAAGGCGCCGGCGGGGCCATCGCGGATTCAAGGCGGTCGGGAGTGGAGGCAAAGGCGCGCTTGGTCATGGAAGGCGCTACAGCAACCACCGTGCCGACGCCGAAGGCGGGCAATTTCCGAACGAACGAAGCGACGCCGCAACCGGAAGCGTCAGTGCTCTGGCAGTCGTCGCAGAACCCTTGACGCGCCTTGCGCCCGCGGCGGACGCGGGCGGCCCTGGGCGGCGCACGCGTTCCGATCGCCACGCGCCATAAAGCGACCCGTTTCCTCGTGAAAGAGCCGGTAGAAGAGCGACGCCCGGACCCGCTCGGACGAACGTCGTTGGGCTGGCACGTCACCTGCTTTCCCGGTAGGCGTGACACGACAACGCACCGCTGCCTGGTTTCGGCCAACCATCCTCCTCTGTCTTTCCGTCCTTGCCGCCCTTCCCAACGAAGGACTCGCCCAACGGGACGTCGTTCGACTCTCGGAGATCGTGCCGCTGCTCGCGGGGACGGCAGCGGGAAATGTGATCGTAGCGGATGCCCCGACCCTTGGCGGTGAAAGGCGCATTCGACGCAGCGAAGTGCTAGCGGCCCTCGCCGAAGCCGGTCTCTCCGCCGAAGGTCTGGCGATTCCGCGGGTGACGCGCATTCGGCGGGAGCGCGTCACCCTCGACGAGGACGCCATCGCGGACCGGGCGCGCCCGCTGATCGCCGAACGCTTGGCGCCGTGCGAGATCGAACGGCTTCGCTTGCCGCGACGCGTTGTGCTTCCCGCCGGCAACCTGGAAATGAGCGTCGAAGTGAGCGCCCCAACGCGCGGCTCGCGAACGAGCGGCACGCTGATCGTTCGTGCGCGCAGCGCGGAGCGCCGTCTACCCTTCAGCGCGCAGCTCCGCTGCCCGCCGCCGGCCGTTCGCGCTGGAAGCCGGGTGACCGCCGTCGCACGCATCGGCAGTGTACGCGCCACGGCGCCCGCCGAGGCAACCCAGCCGGGTCGCATCGGCGACGTGATTCGCATTCGAAACCTCGCCACCCGCCGGGCCCTGACGGCCCGAGTGATCGACGCAGAAACGGTGGAAGTTCTCCACTAGGGAATCTGCTGCGCGAGGCAGCGACTCTAAGCTTCGAACGAATGCGCGCCGGATAGGCGCTTCATGCTTCCGACGAATGCGCGCAGCACATTCCCGGTTGGGAGGAGTGGGCGCGCAAGTGCCGGCGATGTGCTGGGTCTAACCGCCATCGGCAAACAGCCAAGCGCCCAAAAGCCCCGGCCCGATGCCACCGGCAGCGATCGCCAAGGCTTCTACGATCCGCCGACAAGCCCTTGACGCATTCGCGGCGCGGCCGGTGTTTTCAGCGAAAAAGCTCGATGGCACGTGATCTGCTTTGTACGGCGCCATGCCCCCCAGCATTCCCCGCCCGCACTGCCGTTTGCTCGGTGCTCCCGTGCTCCTCGGCGCACTGCTCACGTTGGGCTGCGGACCCACCCATATCGGCCCCCACACACCGAGGGAGCGCGACTACCAAGTGGGCGAGTACGAACGCGAACCCGTTCCCGTGAGCGGCGGGAGCCTCTGGCTTGAGTCGAGCCGCGGGCTCTTCGCCGACTTTCGCGCGAGCCGCGTCGGGGACCTCGTCACGATTCGCATCGACGAGACGGTCGCGGCAAACGGCAACGCTTCCACCCAGCTCGATCGCGAGGCGGAACACAGCTTTGGCATGCCGAGCCTGCTTGGTTTCATGGGCGCGCTCACCCAGGCCCATCCGGGTGTCGACCCCTCGCGCCTGCTCGAGGTGATGAGCGAGTACGGCTTCAACGGTGCCGGCCAAACGCAGCGCAACAGCCAAATCCGCGGCACCGTCGCCGTGCGCGTCAAGCGCGAACTGCCCAACGGCGACCTCTTTGTCGAAGGCACGAAGGTGATCCTCGTCAACGAGGAGGAGCTGCACGTCTACATCTCGGGCGTCATTCGTCCTCAGGACATCGAGCAGGACAACTCGGTGCGCTCCAGTCTCGTGGCCGACGCGCAAGTCGAGTTTTCCGGTCGCGGCGCACTCACAAACAACCAGCGGCAGGGATGGCTCAGCCGGATTATCTCGCAGGTGAGGCCCTTCTGATGCTTCGCGCCCTCGTCGGCCTCGGCCTGCTGCTCAGCGCATCGACCGCCAGCGCTGCCCGCATCGAAGACCTCGTGGACGTTCGCGGCGTTCGCGACAACCAGCTCATCGGCTACGGGCTGGTTGTGGGCCTCAACGGCTCCGGCGACTCCGGGCAAGCACGCTTCACGCTGCAGTCCACTGCGGCGATGCTTCGCCGCCTTGGCGCGACGATCGACCCCGCGATGATTCAAACGCGCAACGCGGCGGCGGTGATGGTGACGGCCACCCTTCCTCCCCACGCCAACCCTGGAACACGCATCGACGTCACCGTGTCGTCGCTCGGCAACGCGCGCAGCCTACTCGGCGGCACGCTCCTGCAGACGCCGCTCTACGGCGCCGACCGCGAGGTGTACGCCGTCAGCCAGGGCAGCGTGATCATCGGTGGCTTCTCCGCCCAGGGCGGCTCCGGCGCGAGCGTTTCCTACAACCACGTCACCGCGGGCCGCGTGCCGGGCGGCGCGATCGTCGAACGGCCCGTGCCGATGGAGGCGCTGACCGGCCCCTTCGTATTCTTGAGCCTTCGCGAGCCGAGCTTTGTGAACGCTTCACGCATCGCCACGGCGATCGAAACGGACCTCGGCGAGAACATGGCGAGCGCCGTCGACGGCGGCACCGTGCGCGTACGCGTGCCCGACGCCTACCAGGACAACCGCGTCGGACTCATCGCCCACCTGCAGGGCCTCGAGGTGCAGGCCAGCGCACCGAGCCGGGTCATCATCGACGAACGAACCGGCACGATCGTGCTCGGCAGCGGTGTGGAGATCTCCGAGGTCGCCATTGCCCAGGGCGGACTCACGATCGAGATTAGCGAGCGCTTCAACGTGTCCCAGCCCAATGCGTTGGCAGACGGCGAGACGGTGGTCACGCCAGAAACGGAAGTGCGTGCCCAGGAAGAGTCGAACAACCACGAGGGCACCGTCGCGCTTGTGCCGAGCTCGGCCAACCTCACGGACGTCGTCGCGGCGCTCAACGCCTTGGGCGCATCGCCGCGGGACCTCATCGCCATCTTTCAGGCCCTGCACGCGGCGGGTGCGTTGCGCGCGGAGATCGAAGTTCAATGATCGTCGGCTCCCAGCCCATACCGCTCGACGGCGTCGAACCCCGCACGGAGCAGACCAACGAAGGCCTCGGCGATGCGGCAGAGCAGTTTGAAGCGCTTCTCCTTCGTCAGCTTTGGCAGGCGATGCGCAAGACCGTGGGCGGCGCGGGCTTCGGCGGCGGAAGCGGCGCCGGCGCCGGCACGTACATGCACTTTCTCGACGACGCCGTTGCGACCCAACTTACGAGCGCGGGCGGCATCGGTCTTCGTTCCGTGCTCGTTGGCGAAGAAGTGAGTGCCCGACCGGGCGCCGAGCTCGCCCCGTCCGGCCCACGCGCGCACGCCGAGGTGCAGCGCCGTGCCCCCGTCGAAATCGGTCCGCTCACGGGTGTCCGCCGACCGGGTGCCACGGGAGCGCTGCAGCGCGCCGCGCGCGATCTGTTGAACGGTCCAAGCGCGCAACGCTTTGGACGGGATGGGCGGCTTACCGCAGGTGAGCTCAGCAGCCGATTTTCCACGGTCTTGCCCAGCGGCGAACGCGCCGCGTTCAACGTGCATGACGCGGCAGGCTTCGAAGGCGAATACAAGTGCAACCTCTTTGCCTTTGAGCTTGGGCGACGCGCCGGATTTCAAACGCCGGTCCAGGGACGGCGACGCGGATGGGGCTACCCTTCGCCGGACGCGGTCGCCGCGGACGCCGCCGACGGACGGCTCCGGCGCGATTGGGGCCGGGTCGCCACCGGTGAATCGGCGGAAGCGCTCGCCGCGGACGCGGACGCTGGTCAGCGCGCCTTCATGCTTGCCGGTGCCGGCAGCGAAGGGCACGCGGGCCACATGGCTGTCGTCGAGCGCGTTCACGCCATTCGCTACGACGAGCACGGCGAGATCGCGCAGATCGAGTTTGACGGCTGGGAAGCCCGCAGCCGCGGCGCCCGCCACCTAAGCCGGCGCACCTGGAACCGCGTCGGCACGCGCGGCGGCAACGACGCGCGAAGCGGCCTTTCACGCATTGAAATCATTGAGCTTCTCACGCCACGCGGAGGCTCGCCGGAAATGCCGCTCACGCCCTACGCGGGCCCTTCGATTCATGACGCGCCCCATACGCCACCGAGGAACCAACGATGAGCCACCCGCCCCTGCGCCTTTTGCCCAACCGGACAACGGTCCCTAAAGGATCCACGCCCGCCGTCCGTGCTTCTAAACGGAGGCACAAGCCGTGCGTATTCAAGGACCATCCATCATCAATCCCAAGCGGTACACCAGCAGCGCCAACCGCCCTTCGTCTACCGCCCCGTCTCGGGCGGACGGAGCCGAGCTCTCTTCGGCGGCGTCCGAACTCGCGGACGCCAAGGGTCCGGAGGTTCTCGACATGGAGCGCGTCGACCGGCTACGTAAGTCGATTCAGAACGGTTCGTTCCGCATCGATCCGGACGCCATCGCCGAGCGCATGCTCGACGAAGAGGTCTAGCACGCCGTTGAAAAACTCCGCGGCGCGCTTTGCGCGCGCTTCACGCCGTCACCACTCGTCCAAAACGTGCCACGTATGGCTGTACGCGGACGTAGATCGGACAGCGCTACCAGCGCAAACCGCCCACGACGTGCGATGCGGAGTTTTTCAACGGCCTGCTAGGCGATCGTCCGCCGCTTCGGAGGTGCACTCATGAGTGCCGCCGAAGCGATCGATGCGCGGGGCGACGCGATCGACGAACTCTGGGAACTGCTTCGCGCCGAGCGCGAGGCCGCACGCCGGGCCGATGGCCTAGCGCTGCTGACCCTTCAGCAGATGAAACGCGAGGTGTTGGCCGAGCTGCCGCCCCTGAGCGACGCTGAACACGAAGCGATCGTGCGCTATGCGAAGGAAAACCTTCGCCGTATTGGAACGCTCGTCCGCTGCTTCGAAGGCTGCCTCGATGTGAGCCGTCCGGATACCTACGGGCCGGATCTGGGCCGGAAGGTGCGGGCCGTTCAGGCCGTATCAATCGCCACGAAGGCGCCGGCGACGCTTCGCCGACTCGGTACGTACGGGCCGAGTTCGCCCGTCGCGAACAGTGCAAGCGCGGCCGCGTCGAACGTGCGGGACACGAAGGCATGAGCGTCTACGGCATCCTGAACTCAGGCCGAACGGGCATGGCCGCGCACACCTACGCGACGAGCGTCACGGCGCAAAACGCGGAGAACTCCGCGACCGTGGGCTACACGCGGCGCATGGCGCGGCTCGAGAACATCGCGCCCAACGCCGGCGTGCGCGCCGAAGGAAGCCGCCGGGTGATCGACCCGTTTCTGAGCCAACGCATGCTCGGCGGCGGCAGCGACGCCGGCTATGGCACAGCGAAGTCCTCGGCCCTCGGCGTGCTCGACGAGGTGCTGGCCGATGCCCCTGGCAACCTGGGCGAACGCATCGGCGCCTTCGAGGGAAGCCTGGTGGAGTTCAGCGCGTACCCGGCGGACCCGAGCGCGCGCGCGTCCGTGCTTCAGAGCGCGGAGAACCTGGCGCGGGCGTTCAACGACGCGGCGGACCGGCTCTTCGCCGCGCGTGCCGAGATCAACGACCGCGCGGTTCTCGAGGTGAGCGCCGTGAACGAAGCTTCGGCGCGCATCGCCAGCCTCGGCAAGGAGATCGCGCGGGCCGAACTTGGGGGCCGGGAAGCGAGCGACCTTCGCGATTTGCGCGACCAGGAGCTGCAAACGCTGGCCGAACGCGTACCGATCGATATCTACGAGAACGACCGCGGCGGCATGACCGTGCTGCTCGCCGGTTCGGTAGCGCTCGTGGATGAGGACCACATGAGCTACGCGCTCGAAACGACCGTCGACCCGGGCACGGGCGACGTTTCGATCCAGCGGCGCGAATCCGGCGTTTTACGCGACGTGGGCGGCATGCTGACGTCCGGTTCGATCGGCGGCTTGCTTGACGCACGCGACGGCGGCCTACGCGACGCTCAGGATAGGCTCGATACACTCGCCTTCGATCTCGCCAGTGCATACAACACCGCACACAGCGCTGGCTTCGGCCTCGACGGCGCAAACGGCCGCAGCCTCTTTGAGGTCGGTGCGACGGCACCGGGTGCGGCCGGACGGTTTGCCGTCAGCGCCGATGTCAGCGGTCAGCCGGACCGGCTCGCCGCCGCGAGCGCCGCCACGGACATTCCCGGCGGCAACGATGCCGCGCTGGTACTCACGGGCCTTGCGGAAGCGAACCTTGCCGGCGGATCGACGCCGACGGGCACCTTCGCGGCGCTTGTCGGGTCCGCCGGTGCGAGCCTGCGCGCAGCAGCCGACGGCGCCGACGCGGCCTCCGCCGCCCTCGATCAGGTGCGCGCCCTGCGTGACAACGTGAGCGGCGTTTCGACGGACGAAGAGATGATCAACCTTATGGAACTTCAGCGGGGCTACCAAGCGACGCTGCGCGTGATTCAAACGGCCGACGAAATGCTCGAAGGCATCATCAACCTGAAGCGGTAACGATGCGCATTAGTGACCAGTCCTACTACGCCCTCAACCGACAGTCGCTTCAGGCGCGGCGTGCGGACGTGCAAAAGGCGCAGGTGCGCGCCGCCTCGGGCAAGCGCGTGGAAAAGCCCTCGGACGATCCGATCGCTGCGAGCCGAGCCGCGAAGGAACGGGCGCGCGAACAGCGCCTTCGCGCTAGCGAGCGATCGCTCGACGCCGGACGCACCCGCGTCGACGTTCAGGAGCAGGCGCTCGGAGACATCGCCGAACGGCTTCGGCGCGCAAAGGAGCTTTCCGTTCAGGCCAATAACGACACGCTGAGCGCCAACGTGCGCGATGCGGTCGCCGTGGAGGTGCGCGAAATCAGCGAGGCGATTCGCTCGCTGGCGAACGCGCGGGACGGCGAGAGCTACGTCTTTTCCGGGTTCGCGAGCGACGCGCCGGCCTTTGACGCGGCAGGCGTCTACCAAGGGGACGGCGGCATTCCGACCATCGAAGTGGCCGAAGGCCCGCGCATTCCTGCCGGGGTCGCTGGCGACACGGCCTTCGGCGTGGGCGTCGATCCGCTCTTTTCCGTTCTTGCCGACTTCGAAGCGGCACTCCTGGCCAACGACGAAGCGGCCCTTCAGGCGACCCTTCAGCGCATCGACGACGCCTCCGAACGCGTCATTCTCGCGCGCTCGGAAGTGGGCGGCTCGCAAGCCGCGATCGACATCGCCCGCGAAACGGTTATCCGGGTGCGCGACTACACGATTGAAGCGCAGCAAGCGCTCGTGGGCATCGACGAAACGGACGCCTTCACCGAACTGCAGCAGGTCACCGTGGCATACCAGGCCGCGGTGCAGATCGCGTCCCAGGTGCCCCAGCCGGGCTTGGTGAACCGATGAAAGTCTGCACCCAGCCGGTTCATCGTCGGGACCTTGCGCCGTTGGAGATCGAGGCATGCTGACCCTTACGCGACGTCCCGGAGAACGCATCGTCATCGGCGATGGCATCGAAGTCGAAGTGCTTTCCGTTCAAGGTGGCCGCGCCCGGCTTGGCATCCGAGCCGACCGGTCCACGCCGGTCGTTCGCGGTGAGCTACTCGACCGGGTGCTGGGTCAAAACCTGGAGGCGTCGACGGAAGCGCAGGGCCCGCCCACTTGGCGTCCACCGGCGAACCTTCCGACAGTGCGCGTCGACGGCGGCCTTTACGGCATGCCCGACCTAGAAGAATGGGTGGTGTGCGAGCTCGCCGACGCCGTCGAAGGCGCGCGCTTTCCGCTCCGACTCTTCGTCGCCGTGAAGCGACCGACGATTCGCCTCCTGCTCGCCGATCTGCTCACGATTCGGCCGGACTACCCGATCGATCAAGCGGCGCGCGCCGCCGGCGTAAATCGCTCACGGGCGGTCCTCGCGGGGGTTGTCACGGCGCCGGCGGAGGGCCCGTGCACCATCAACCTCGCGGCGCCCATCGTCATCGATCTCGCCGTGAGGCGCGGACGGCAAGTGATTCTCTCGGACGGCAGTCTTGGCGTCGACGCTCCCTTCGAGGCTGCACAGGCGCCCCCCGTCGAGGCCCATCCATGAGCGAGCTCGGCAACGTGATGCCGCTGGCAACGGCGGACCCGGCCATGGACACGGCCCTGCGCATCTTTCGCGGCGCAGTTGCAGCGAGCGCGTCGGACGTCCACCTTCGCGCGGGTCAGCCGCCCCTCGTTCGCATTCAGGGTGAACTCTGCCCGCTCGACCATCCTGCACTCGAGCCGGATACGATCGAATCGATTACACGCAACTTTGCGGGTCGCGCACACGTCAGCAGCGAGCGGGTGGCCACGGCGCAGGTGGAGTTCGGCGTCAGCGTGCCCGACGTCGGGCGCTTCCGTGTACATGCGTACCGCCAGCAAGGTACGCGCGCGATCGTAGCGCGGCATATTCCGATGCCCGTCCCAGATTTCGGCGCCCTTCGACTGCCGCCGGTCATCAAACCGATCTCTGCGGAGCGACGGGGCCTCGTACTGGTCACGGGCGCGACGGGCAACGGCAAGTCCACCACTATCGCGTCGATGCTTGAGTACATGAACAAGCAATCGTGCCGGCACATCGTAACGATCGAAAACCCGATCGAGTTTGTTTTTAGGGGCGGTGAGAGCAGCTTTTCGCAGCGCGAGATCGGCACGGACATTCCGTCGGCGCGCGACGGGTTGCTGGGCGCCCTTCGCGAAGATCCGGACGTGATCTTCGTGGGCGAAATTCGCACTGCCGAAGAGTTCGATGTGGCCCTCAACGCCGCGGAGGCGGGTCATTTAGTCGTGTCCACCCTGCATTCCACGGACAGCATGGCTGCCGTGCAGCGCATGCTTGGCTTCTACCCGCCGGAGATGGAAGCGCACATTCGCTCGCGGTTGGCGGACGCGATCACCGCGATCGTCTGCCAAAAGCTCCTCCCCTCGCGCGGGGGGCGGGACCGGGTTCTCGTCACGGAAGTGATGCGTCGCGGCCCGACCATCGTGGACTGCATTCGAGACGCCACGCGCTTTCGAGGACTGCCGGCGGCCCTCGATTCGGCCTTTCATGAGCTTGGTACGCACAGCTTCGACTCGATGCTGCTCCGCATGGCACGGGGAGGCGTCATCGCCCTCGACACGGCGCGAGCCGCTGCCCGAAGCGAAAAGGACCTCGTTCGCCAGCTCAAACTCAACCGCTAGCACGATTTCAAGTTCTCGAAAGCTCACCGAAACACCCCGGAAACCTTTCGCGGTGAAGCTTCCGCCATGGACGTATCACTGGCCGATAGCCTGTGGGTGCTGCTTTGCGCCTTCTTGGTGTTCTTCATGCACGCCGGTTTTGCACTGCTCGAGTCGGGGCTCTGCCGTCGTAAGAACGCCGTGGCCGTCTTGATGAAGAACTTCGGCGTGGTCGCCACGGCTTCGATCGCCTTCTTCGCCCTCGGCTACGGGCTCATGTTTGGCGAGGGCACACTCGCGGGTACGGGTCCCTTCGCGCCGGACGACGCCAGCGCCCAGGTGGGCTCGCTGCCCCTGCTCGTGCACATGTTTTTTCAGCTCGTGTTTGCCGCCACGGCCTGCACCATCGTGAGCGGAGCCGTGGCCGAGCGCTCGAAGCTTGGCCCCTTCCTTTTCTTCACCGCCGTCGCCACGGCCTTCATCTACCCGCTCGTTGGAAAAGCGGTGTGGGGCGGCGGGCTGCTCGCGTTGCGTGGTTTCGCCGATTTCGCCGGCAGCACGGCCGTTCACCTCGTCGGCGGTGCGATGGCCCTGGCCGGCGCGCAAGTTGTGGGCGCCCGCAAGGGCAAGTTCGACGGAGCCGCGCGACCGATGCGCGCCCACAACCTTCCGCTCGCTGCGCTCGGCGTTATGGTGCTCTGGCTCGGCTGGTTTGGCTTCAACGGAGGAAGTACGCTCAGCGCGTCCGATCCGGGCGCCATTGCGAAAATCGTCCTCGTCACCAACCTCGCGGCCGCCGCCGGATTCTTGGCGGCCCTCGCCTACACGCACCGACGAACGGGCGTACTCGACTTCTCCATGGCCCTTAATGGCGCCCTCGCAGGCCTTGTTTCGATCACCGCAGGCTGCGATCAGATCGCGGCCCTTCCGGCCCTCGCCATCGGCGCAGTCGGCGCCGTACTTTGCGTGGAATCGGTGCTCTTGCTTGAGCGGCGCAAGATCGACGACCCGGTGGGAGCCGTGTCCGTGCACGGCGCATGCGGGGCCTTTGGCACCCTCGCCGTTGGGCTCGTGGGGAGCGAAGGTTTGTTCTACGGAAAGGGGGCGGACCAACTTCTCGTCCAGCTTCTCGGCGTGGTGAGCGTCGCCGCCTTCGCGTATCTCAGCAGCTTGGTCGTGTGGAAGGCACTGGCGACCTTTGTAGGAGTACGCGTGCTCGAATCGCACGAGGACGAAGGGCTGGACCTCGCCGAATGCGGCGCCGCAGCCTACGGCGACGAGCTCGCGGGCACCTCGATGGGCTGATCCCTTAGCCGTTCGGTGCGGGGCGAACCGATTCCACGGCGCGCAGCGCCTTCGATATGCGGAAACTGAAGGTGGCGCCCTGTCCCGGTTCCGACGCTACGGAGAGTTCGCCACCGTGACGAACCGCGATCTTTGAACAAATCGCCAGGCCGATGCCCGTCGATGCGTTGTCGTGCTCGGCTAGGCGCTGAAACGGTTCGAGGATTCGTGCATGAAACTGCGGGTCGATGCCGATGCCCTCGTCGGCCACAGACACGCGCCAGTGCGTACGCGTCTCTTCCGCCGTGACCCTGACCTTGGGCGCATGACCGGGCTTCCGGTAGCGAATCGCATTTTCCAGAAGGTTCTGCACGAGCAGCTCAATCTGCCAGCGTGATGCACGCAGCGTGGGTAGCTCGCCGATGACCAATTGAAGGGTCTCTTCCGCATCGCGCCCCGTTCGGAGCATCTCCGCCGTCTCCGCGACCACCTCGCGGAGGTCCACCGCACTAAACTGCAGCGTCTGCTTTCCCGCGCGCGAGTAGGCGAGAAGATCGGAGATCAGTCGATCCATGCGCTTTGCGCCTTCGAACGCGAAGTCCATCCACTCGCGCTCTTCATCGTTAATTCGCTCGTTCAACGTTTCGCGAAGCAGATCGAGGAAGGAAGTGATGTGGCGTACGGGCGCCCGGAGATCGTGCGACGCGAAATAGGTAAACTGCTCCAGCTCGGCGTTCGCCCGCCGAAGCTGTTGAAGCTGCTCATGGTGCTCGCTCACGTCCCAGTTGGCACCGGCCATCAGCGTTGGCCGACCGGCGTCGTTCCGCAAGACTTCGGCTATCGCGCGTATATGCCGAACCTCGCCGGATGCGGAGAGCGCGCGAAACTGTACGCGAAACTCCTGTTCGCCCGCGAGCGCTCGCTCAACGGCCTCCATCGAGGCTTCCCGGTCTTCTGGGTGAACACCATTCACCCAGGCTTCGTACGCGGACGAAAAGCTCGCCCGGTCAATGCCGTAAAGGCGGTACATCTGATCGTCCCAGACGAGGTGGTCGGCCACGACGTCCCAGTCCCACAAGCCAATTTCGGAAGCGCGCAAGGCGAGCCCATGGCGCAGGCTGACTTCCTTCAGCTCCTTTGCGATCTGCTCAAAACGCACTTTTTCGGCCGTGAGCCGCTCTTCAAGCCGTTTTCGGTCGTCGATGTCCTCGAAGATCCCGTGAAGCTCGACGAGCTCCCCCTCCACCATCACGGGCTCACCGATGGCG
>JBCCRV010000034.1:0-19824 GCA_039201085.1 Myxococcota bacterium
CTTCTGCAGGAACAGGCACTTCCGCTGCAGGCGCTGCAGGGACAGGGACAGGCGCTGCAGGGACACCCACTTCTGCAGCAGGCGCGAGCGCTGCAGGGACACCCACTTCTGCAGGAACTTCTGCAGTGACAGGCACTTCCGCTGCAGGCGCTGCAGGGACAGGGACACCCACTTCCGCTGCAGGGATGGCAGGCGCTTCCGCTGCAGGGACACCCACTTCTGCAGGCGCTGCAGGGAGGACAGGCGCTGCAGGGACACCCACTTCTACAGGGGCACCCACTTCTGCAGGGGCAGGTACAGGGACACCCACTTCTGCAGCCACTTCAGCACCCACTTCTACAGGGACACCCACTTCAGAAAGGACACCCACTGCTACAGGGACACCCACTTTTACAGGCACTTCTGCGAGGACACCCACTTCTGCAGGGACACCCATTTCAACCAAGGCAGCCACTCGCCTTCGCCGCCCCTTTGTCGACCTGCCGGATTTTGTGCGCCGCACCCGCCTGAACGAAAAAGCCCTCGTCGCCCTCGCCGAAGCCGGCGCCTTTGAGTCCCTGGCGATCTCCCGTCGTAAGGCCCTTTGGGATGTGCGCGCGCTGGCCGCCGCCAAGGGCGACGCGATCGCCGAAGCCGCCGCCACCTCCCAGCTGAGCTTCGGCGGCCTCGACCAAGACGACGCCGTGCTCTGGGACTACAGCGCCAGCGGCCACAGCACCCGCGGCCACCCCATGGAGCGCTTTCGGCGAACCCTGCGCAGCCAGCGCGTGCCCACGGCCGCCGAGCTCGCCCGCCTGCCCCACGGAACCCGCACGGCCTACGTTGGCCAGGTGATCTGCCGCCAGCGCCCGCAAACGGCGAGCGGCGTCACCTTCTTCACCCTCGAAGACGAAACCGGTTTCGTAAACTTGGTGCTCTGGGCCCGCGTCTTCGACGACCACCGCATTCTCGCCAAAACCAGCGTCGTGCTCGGCGTTCAGGGCGAAGTGCAGCGCGCCGAAGACGCACCACCCATCGATCAGGGCGGCGCCGTCGACTCCTCCGGAAGCCACGGCACCGTGCATCTCGTCGCCACCCGCCTCTACGCCCCGGACTTCAACGTCCAGCACCAAGCCCGCTCCCGCGACTTCCACTAGCCCGCAACGGCTCGACTACCGAGCGCCCACTTCGTTAACCGAACAGCCCGCTTCGTTAACCGAACAGCACAAAGCGGCAGATGGCACGCCCTATTTCTGAAACGAAATATCGCCCTTTGCTTGGTTCCAACGATAGGCGTTGAGGGTCATCCGCTGCAGTTTTGGCCGAAAGCTGGAAGCATTGATCGCTCGTTCCAGTCCTTCATCGAGGTCGCCCTGAATCCCCCTCACATGAAGTTCTTCAAGCTGGAGGTGGGGCGTAGCGAAAAACGCCGCAACGGCTCCCGACGAAAACTCTCCGCCCACATTGAGTGTTCGCAGCGAATGACCCACCGCCTCCTTTCCAAGCGTTGCCAAGTCCTCGTCGCGAAGCCCCATGTAGAGGGATAGGGACGCCAGCTTCTGCATGCCTGGAGCCGTCAAGAAGGGTCGGCCTCGCCCTTCCGCAATCGTATAGCTAGCGCCCGAAAGGCTAAACAGCTCAAGCCGCTCGAAGGGAACGCTGGCCAACGCCTGTAGCGGTTTTTTCGCGGCTTTGTCCGCGCATCCGAGAAGCTCGAGCGCCTCAAGGCCCGGCAAGAAGGGCGCTTCCGCAAGCGCCGCAATGCCCTTTGAGCCGACCTTTTCATTGAACGAAAGATCCAGATGGCGAAGCTCCTTCAAGGCCGGCCACGTGCGCAGTTTCTCGATGCTCGCCGCCTTAAACCCCGAACCCATCTGCAACTTGAGAAACCTGAGCGACTGAATCGGCGATGCTAAGATCGCGTCCACGCCCTTCTCGCCCAACGACGCCTTTACCGTCAGACCTGTGACCCCCGCGATATTTGCATCGCTCATCAGCTTGCGAAAAGGCGCAATGCTGACGTCGTCGACGATGAGGTTGCGCACCAGACTGAGTCGCGGATCGACCTTCTTGTAGCGCTTGATCCAGCCAAGACCGGCGACGCGATGATGTTCCTCAAAGGCGCTGGCCTGCGCCTCAAGGGTCGGAATGCGCTCCGCGACCTCCGCAGCCGAAGCCGCCTCCAAAGGCGCCAACAGCGTCCGAAAATCCACCGTCTTTTGGTCAGAGTAAGTGCACCAGTTGAGCATTCTATTTCCTTTCGTTGGTTGCCTATGCGAGCTCGCGAGCGAGCACATCCCTTCCAAACGTGCGGAGTACCGCACCATCTCGCCGTACGAACACGCGAACGTCCGGGTTCAGCGCGTCGCGAAGCTCTTCTCGAACCGCGTTCGAAACGGGCTCGCCAAACCGCATACGCACCAGCGATAAACCGAGATGCGCTGGCGACGGAAGCGACTTGGCCCGCTCACGCACCTCAACCGCATCGTCTTGGTAGCCAAAGAACAGCAGGCCATCCATCGCTTCTGTCCAACCCGGCAATACTTCAACAAGCTTCATCGGCGCAGCGACGCTTAGTGCGCTCACCACGTTCATGGACGTCGTGGCATCGGTCTCACCGCACGCATCCGGTAGCAACTGCTGAAGGCCGCTATGGCCCGCAACTTTCAAACGCCCGGAGCGTACTAGGCACATCAAGAGGACGTCCCAGTCGTCACCCGCCAGTCGCTCCAAGTTCGATTGGAGCGCAAACTTGGAGCGCCGAACGTCGCGAAGCGTTCGTAGGGCTCGGGTCACGTCCGACCGGTCAAGTTCGGGAAGCGACGTTGGACGCAGCACCCCCGCGGGCCATGGTACGTCCTCTGCCAACCGAGTCGCTCCACGCGCCGCAAGATACGCCGCGCGTTCATCCACGTAATCGTCTGCTTCCTTCGAAGAGCGAAAGCCCATCGCCGACGTACGCCGACGCCGACGCTCCACCCGTCCGCGATGGATCGTCACCTTAACGCCGCGCCGAACGTACTCCCACGTGCGGTGCGCACCTGAAGCTTCCAACTGCACAAAACGATGGACCTCGATTTCGTTCATGGTCAGCTGCGAAAGCACTCACCGTGCCAGCACCCTCGCTAGCGTCAAGCGCAACGGAGGCGCGAACGGAACACGCCACTCACGGCGCAAAGCGCGCCAAAGCCGACCCCAGAGCGATCCCACCTGCAGATCTTGCACGTCCATTCGACGTGGATGCAGTGCCGGGACAAGAGCCCGCACAACGAGACATGACGATGCGCCGGTAGGACCTCAGAACTACCGCGTCGAGCGTCCAGCTCGACAACGATACGGCGTTCGGAAACACCGGGCCGGTCACCTCAAATTTCCAGGTTCCCGAAACGTCGTCTCCGGTAAAGCCGTCGACGCACCCAATGAATGCAAGCGACGTTAGGGACAGGGCGAGCGTACGGCCCATTCGCCGGAGGCGATGTAACGTGCAGTTCTCAAAGCAATGTAACGTGCGGATTTGAAAATCAAAAGCGCCGTCAGTCGAACGAACCAAGGGCATGAAAATACTCCCGTTGGGTTTCGGACGATGCTCCCAGTTGCAACCGTGCCACTGCGTCCGGAACGCTGGCGACTTTCATTAGCGAACGCTTTCGTTCTTTGGCTCGCTCGGCCGGGAATCTCGCGCGCCCCCTGAACCGTCTCCTGGAGTGAGCGAATCGAAGGCGGCTTTTTTGTGCGACCTGCGTCCCGCTGGTACACGAAGGGGCAGCAAGGGCGACGCATGAACTCCATCTCGAACACTTCCGCGCTTGGGCGAGCGCTTTCCTACCTGGCCGCCGCGGCTCTGAGCGCTGGCGTTGTGGCCGCCGCGCCCGCGGCCCGTGCGCAGGTGGAAGCGCCCGTCGACGGCACGGTGATCCCCAACGCGCCGCCCGCCCGCGAGCAAACCTACGAGACCGCCCGCGGCATCGGAATGGGCATGGGCGGACGCGCGTCCGCCATGGGAACGAGCGCCGCGGCTTACAACGCTGCCAACCTGACGCTCGCGCCGCTCTACCACATCGAAACGCTCGTTGGATTCATTCCCAGCCAGCGCACCTGGATCTACGGCGGCGCCATCGCCGACTCCGTCTCCAGCCGCCTCGCCATGGGCATCAGCTGGTACGGCTACCGCGGCAACGAAGAGCGCGACGCCAGCGGCTACGACGGTCGCCTGTCGCTCGGCATGGCCCTCACGCGCGCCATCGGCGTCGGCGTCAGCGGCCGATTCATCAAACTGAATCCGGGCCTACGCCACTTCACCCTCGACGCGTCCCTTCGCGGCACGCTCGTCAAGGGTTTGAACGTCGCCGCCCTCGGCTACAACCTCATTCGAACCGATTCGCCGATCGCCCCGCTCATGGTCGGCGGCAGCGTCGGCTACACCTACGAGCAGCTCTTTTCGATCAACGTCGACGCCCTCGCCGATCTGACGACCTTCGACGACCCGGAAGCGATCCTCGGCGTAGGCGCGGAAGTCTTTGCCGGCGGCAGCGTGTCCCTTCGCGTCGGCTACCGCCGAGAGTTTGGCCGCGACCTCAACCAGTTCACCGCGTCCCTCGGCTACGTCACGGCCAAGGTGGGCGTCGACATCGCGCTCCGCCAAGACGTCGGTCCGGTGCAGCAGACGCGCGATTCGCAGCTCGCGCTCACGCTCCGGTATCAGGTTCAGTAGGCGGCCCGCTCGCCGGTGTCAGCCGCGATCCGAAGACCCCGCGACGGATCACGCACGGCACGGATCGCCCACGATTCAAAACCGTAAAAGTCCGCATCGCGCACGATCCTCGAATGATTTCGGGAGGATCGAAGCCGACACGCCCTCGAGTAGGCACTTTCACAAATGAATTCAAGTGTTTACAAACGCATCCCACAGCCCCGCTTTCACCGGGCTGACACATTTGCGATGAGTTTTTGATGCGATCCCGGGCACTTAGAACAAACTCGATAAACCGTCGTAGACGGCCGCGAAGACCCCTGCTAGTTTCGCTCTCCTTCGGATGCCGGAAGGCGTATCGAACCAGATCCTTTCTCTGTGAGCGAAGCTCTCGGACCTTCTAAATAGGGGCGATTTTCTTTAGGGAATCGCTCGCTTTTCAAGCCCTCCGCTTTTCAAGCAAACCCCAAAAGAGTGCCTCCTTCCTGCTGCAGGAGGCCGTCGCCCCAAACCAAGCCAAACCTTCCCACACCCTGTGGCTCTGCTGTGGGTTAAGGTTCAATTGCGTCCTAATTTCGGGAACTTAGGAATATGAACGAATTGTGGGATCGTGCGCTCACGACGCTCCGTAACCGGCTCTCCGCGGAGAACTTCGACACTTGGCTCGCCCCCGTGCGCTGCGACTCGATCGACGAGCACGCCGCCGTTCTGCACATCCCCAATCGCTTCTACGCGGACTGGATCGCCAACCACTACAGCGAGCTGCTTCTCGAAGCCCTCGCCGAGCACGCGGAGACTCCGCCCAAGGCCTTGCGCTTTGAGGTCGACGAGCAGCTTCAGAAGCGCGTGCCGCCGGCCGAACCCGTCGCCGCCGAACCTCGGCCTGCCCGCGCCGAATCCCGACCGCCCGCCGGAAACGCCCCGCGGCCCGCGTCGGCACGCGCCCGCAACGCGCCCGGTTCAGCGCCGGACCTGAACCTCAACCCGAAGTACCTCTTCGACAACTTCGTCGTCGGGCCCAGCAACCAGCTCGCCCACGCCGCCAGCGTGGCCGTGGGCTCGGCGCCTGGCCGGCGCTACAACCCGCTCTTCATCTATGGCGGCGTCGGTCTCGGCAAGACCCATCTCATGAACGCGATGGGCCACCAGATCCTCGAAGACAAACCCGGCGCGCGCATCTTCTACCTCAGCGCCGAACGCTTCACGAACGAGTTCATCTGGTCGCTCCAGAACCACCGCATCGACGAGTTCCGCCGGCGCTACCGCCAAGACTGCGACGCGCTCCTCATGGACGACATCCAGTTCCTCGCGGGCCGCGACCAAACGCAGGAAGAGTTCTTCCACACGTTCAACGCGCTCTACCATTCGGACAAGCAGATCGTCGTCACCTCCGACGTCTACCCGCAGCAGATCGCCGAGATGGAAGAGCGGCTCATCAGCCGCTTTCAATCGGGCATGGTCGCCGACATTCAAGCGCCAGAGATCGACACCCGCGTCGCCATTCTTCAAAAGAAAGCCGTCGCCGAATCGATCGACCTTTCCAGCGAAGTCGCCCACTTCATCGCCCAGGTGGTGAAGAGCAACGTGCGCGAACTTGAAGGCACGCTCCTTCGCCTCGCCGTCAAAGCCGAGCTGATGAACCGCAGCATTGACCTCGACCTTGCCCGTGAGTCGCTGCGCGCCGTCATTCCCCAGCCCCAGCACGCGCTCAGCGTCGAAGACATTCAGCGCACCGTCAGCGACTACTTCGGCATTCGCCTCACGGACCTAAAAAGCAAGCGCCGCCACCGCGCCGTCGCCTACCCACGCCAAATCGCGATGTACCTGTGCCGCCAGCGCCTCGGCACGAGCTACCCCGAACTCGGCCAACGCTTCGGCGGCAAAGACCACACGACGGTCATCAGCTCGGTCCGCAAGATCAGCGGCCTGCTCGAAAAGGACGACGAGCAAACGTCGACGGCCGTAAAAGCCCTCGAAGGCAAGCTCGGCGCCTAATACCTCATGCCAACCCTGAGCGCCCACCCCACCATCGAACCCTTCTTCGCCCGCGCGCGCCGTGCGGAGCTCATGCGCGGGGCCCTCTGGGCGGCGATCTTCGTGCTTGTCGGCATCGCCACTGCGATCAACAGCAGCCTCACTGTCGTACGGCTCGGCCGCGTACCTGAGGGCGACGCCATTGCATTCGGCTTTGCCGCCGTATGTGTTCTCGTCGGCGTGGTGGTGTTCGCACGCACGCGCAAGAAGGGCGCGATGACCGTGGAGCGGCATGTCTTCGACCGGGATTTGGTATGGGCCTACTTCGGCAAAGGAAGCGAAGGCTTGACGCTCGTCGGATGGTCCAGCCGCGGTCAGCAGGCGATTCTTGTGATCTCAGCATCCCACCAACAGGACCCCGCCGAAGCCGCTGCCATTCAACAGTTGATTCAACAGCACCATCCGCGCGTGCACTTTGGGTACAGCCGCAGTTTGCAGCAGACCTACCTTGCCGGTCCAGACACGTTTCTCGAACGCATTCGGCACAGCAACCCGCGATCATCATGACCCGACAGAAAACTCGAGGGCCAAAGACCCGCGACTGAAGAGCCTTTCGGCGATCGGCAGCGCCGACGTCGATGGAAGCCGCTTGACGTTCAAGCCGACTCCGAGAACGCTGCAGAGCGTGACGCGACCGCTCAGCCTGCTTCTTCTTGCCCTGGCGACGCTGCTTCTCGCGCTGCCCGAGCGCGGCGAAGCGCGGGTGATGGCCTGCGAGCGACGCGACGTGCAGACCGAATACGACACCAGCGACGTGGTCTTTCGCGGTCGCGTAAGCTCCATCGAAGCCAGCATGATGACAATGACCGTCCTTCACGGCTGGAAGGGCGTCACCGAAAACGACACCGTGCGTATTCGCTGGCCGCTCACTTCGCGCCGGTCGAGCTGCCTTCCAGAGCAGCCCCGCGTAGGGGACGAACGTGTTGTGCTCGCGGTGCAGCGGCACGACGACTCCTACCGCGTTCGCCGCAACACCAACTCGCGGGTCCCCGGCCGATTTCTGCGCGTGCAGCTCAACCGAGCCGCCGACGCTGCGGCAGACTGAAGACTCTCCAGGCGTTGTCCTGGATGTGTCTTCGCTGCGACGAGACCGGCCGCTCGCCGTCCAGCAGCAACGATCGAAGCCTGCGATTTGATCGCAGCTCGCCAAGCCGCAGGTCTACATGACCGGCGGCGAGTCGGGGGAACGTTGAGAAGGGACGCTCGTCCTCCATTCGGCGATGGCGCAGGACGGCCGTGGACCACTTGAAGAGGTCGGGAAGCGGCGCTGTCGACCGACGCCGGCGTGTCCGCGAATCCCGGTCGGTAATTTAGGGGGTCAAGAACGGATACTTCAGGCTGATGGTGACCTCGCCGCGAATCTCACTGGTACTGATCTCCGGGCCCCCGCAAATGCTTGCCACGCCGAGGGTGGTGCAGAATCGCGGCCGTATGCCTACCGCGTGCTCTTCGCCGATGCGCGCAAAGAGCAGGGCGTCTACCGCCAACCCGGTCCAGCCGATTCGCGGCCCCACACCGAGCACCAGCGAGCGCTCGGAAAAGTCGTAGCGAAGGTCGCCAACGATGCCCCACCAGCGGACGTCCTCGTTTCGGGTCCAGCTTGCATCCAGCCCAAGCGCCAAACGCGGACGCGCCTGACCGGGAAATACGCTCGCGCTGACCCCAGCAAATACGCGGTCGCCCTCGGGAATCGAAAGCTCGGCCCTCGCCGTCGATGCGCTCCCATGCAGTGCCAGGAGCGTGGCCATCGTGAAAAGAAAGCGGTTCATCACCGCACGCCCAAAGCACGCATCGTTCCATGCCGCTTTTCCGATGTTTTCATATCGATCGATCCGACTGCGTGTGCCATCCGCAACCACCGAGTGAAGCGACGTTCACGCCGACGCGGCCCTACGCGATCGGGGCTAGTGACGAGCGGAGGCTCGGCCTCGAAGCGTCGCCAGTTCCTCCCGCACCACCGGCGCCAAGATCACGAGCCCCAACACGTTCGGCACGCAGAGCACGAACACCATCGCGTCGCTGAACTGCAGCACGGCCTCCAGCTCGATCGCCGCGCCGACCGCGATGAACACACAGAAGATGAGGCAGTACAGACGGCGCGCGTGAACGTTCTCGCCAAAGAGGTACGCCCAGCCCTTCATGCCGTAGTAGGCCCAGGAAATCATCGTCGACACGGCAAAAAGCACGGCGATGAATGCGAGCGGAACGGGAAACCACGACACCGTGCGCCCAAACGCATCGGACGTCATCGCAATGCCTTCGGCGCCGCTTTCCATGAAGCCCGGGTAGGTCACGCTCGCAACGCCAATCGTCAGCGCCGAGAGCGTGCAGATCACCACCGTGTCCAGGAACGGCCCAAAGAGCGCCACGAGGCCCTCCGTCGCCGGTAGGTTCGTGCGCACGGCGGCGTGGGCGATCGACGCCGAACCGATGCCCGCCTCGTTCGAAAAGACCGCGCGCTGCATGCCGACGACGGCCGCGCCCATCACGCCGCCGGCGACGCCTTCGCCCGTGAAGGCGCCCTCCACGATCGCCCGGACCGCCGCCGGAAGCGCACTGACGTGCAGCAAGAGCACGGTGAGCGCGCCGCCGATGTAGAGCACCCCCATCAGCGGCACGAGGCGCGCCGTGACGGAGGCGATCGAACGAATGCCGCCAAGGATCACCGCGCCGACGAGAAGTGCCAGCGTCACGCCCACCGCCCATCCCATGCCGCCGAGCCAGCCGGCTTCGCCGCCGGTGATCGCCCGCAGCTGAATGAAGGCTTGGTTCGACTGAAACATGTTTCCGATACCCAAGCACCCGATGACGATGCCTCCTGCGTAGAACGCACCCAGGGCCCGACCGATTCGCGGCATCCCGCGCTCCGTCAGGCCCTGGCGAAGGTAGAACATCGGGCCTCCCGAAACCGACCCGTCCTCGTTCACCCGGCGGTAGCGAACGCCAAGGGTGCACTCAACAAACTTCGTGGCCATGCCGAGCAGTCCCGCCACGATCATCCAAAAGGTCGCGCCGGCGCCGCCCACGCTGATGGCCACGGCGACGCCGCCGATGTTGCCGATGCCGACCGTTCCGGAAAGCGCGGTAGTCAGCGCCTGAAAGTGCGAAATCTCGCCGACCGCATCCTTCTCGTCGAACTCGCCTTTCAGGACGCGAACCGCCAGCCGAATGCCGCGCAGGTTGATGCCGCGAAAGTAGACCGTGAAGAACACCGCGCCCACCACGAGCCAAAGCACCACGAGCGGAACGTCGACACCAAAAAGCGAAACCCTGAAGAACACCGCCTCCGCAAACGCCGCGCTCGCCGGACTTAGCGCTGCATTGATCTGCTCGTCGATCGATGGACCTGCCAAACCAAACCTTTCCTGGTGCACCCCCGCGCCGTGGCCGTCGCCCTTGCTAAGCGCGCGGTGCGCTCAAACGGCACGGCAAAGCGCCGGACCGAGCAAGCGCAGCAGACCATGCCACGCGCAGCCGCCCACCCCCAGACCGATCTCGGGTGAACCAGCCGAAGGAGCACGGCCACAACGGCCTCGCAACGCACCAAGGGTCCTTTTGCTCGCCGTCCTCGCCATGTGACCCGAATAGGCCATGCGCGGGGCCATTTGGAACTTGAAGCGGATCCTCGCCGACCTGGGCCTTGAGCTGACGCGCGGCGGCTACTTCAACTCCTTTGAGGAAGTGCAGCGATGGGTTCCGTTGGCCGCCGAAGCGATGGGACTAACGACGGAACCGAACACGAACCATCAAGGGGACCCGGGCGTACGCATCCGTGTGGAAGGCGGTTCGGTGGTGATCGAACCCTTGATGAGCGTTCGATCCGACGGGAGCCATTCACCACGCGAACCGTTTGAGGAGGCCTACAGCAGCTCCGCCGATACCGCCGAGATGATGCCGAAACTCGAAGCGCTCTTTCACCAAGTACTCCGCCGGGCCCGATTGCTTAAGTCGGGACGATAAACGGACGGGTCAGCGCGCCGAACCCAAGTTCGCGCACGCGATCGGCGTCGAACTGTGGGCGCGGCGCCGAACGCCGCCCCAGCCGCTCGTGGTGCGCGGCTGCTGCACCGTGAAGTCGTAGACCCGGCAGCTTCCGTCCGCGAGGCGCACGCCGATCGCCACGCGCCGGCGCCGCGACACCACGCGCCCCGCTTCACGATCGTTCCACCACGCCGGCTCAAGGAGCGCGAGCCGAAGCACCGTCTCGTTCCAGCCTTGGTCCTCGAAAGCGGTTCGAGCCTGCTGCTCCACCGTGCGATCGCGGGTTGCGGCCGCCGGAAAGGACACGGCGCGCGCCCGCTCCGCCTGCGCCGCCTCGCGCGTCGCCGCCGCGCCGTCGCGCCCGCCGAGCGACGCCAGGAACGTTTGGGCGTCGGCTGCTGCTTGCACGATCGCGGCGTCTTCGGGAAAGAGCCGAGCGCCCACCCGTAGGCGCGCGGCCATCACTGCGGCGCGCGCGTGGAGCGCGTCCGGTACGCCGTGGTCGCGCAGCGCTGCTGCGATTCGCGCCCGCTCCTGCGCACACTGCGACGCATCCGATGCAAAGTGCGCGTGGAGCGTCGTGAGCGACGTGAGCGCCGACCGATCGGCGTTTGCTAGCGCCGGCAGAACGGCCGTCACGGCCCCGTCGAGCGCGCGAATCTCACCGTCGATGCGCGCGCTATCGTCCTCGCTAGCCCAGCTCGAGTTGATATGAATCGGAAGGCGCGCGAGCTGCCCGTTCAAGCCGCGCCGCGCGTCGCTCGCGGCGTTTGCGGACGCCGCTTCCGCGTTCGCCCATGCTCGAAGGGCCGCTAGGTGCGCGAGGATCGCATCGCGCTCCGCGCTCGGCGGCAAACGTTCGACGCGCGCGCAGATGCGCTCCGCCGACTCCACTTGCTGCAAACGCGCCGGCGCTGCCGCACTCACCACGCGCTCAAAGCGGTCCACGCAGCGGCGCACCGCGCGCTGCACCCGCACGTCCGAAAAGGCCGCCGATTCGAAGTTCACCTGCGGCGCGGCGGGCTGCGCGAAGACCCACGAAGGCCTCATAAGGACGACCAGAAGAGCGAGACGAAATGCGTTTGGGCCGAAGGTCATCGCTTCAGCGTAGGGACTTCGCTCGGACACTGTTCGGACGCCGATCGGACACGGACGTCCGATCGAGGCCCGATGAGGGCGCCTTCGCCGGGATCGAAGGCCTAAAGGCCGAACATCGCCGCAGCGAAGGAGCCGATCAGGACCACAACGAAGGTCAGCACACACACCGAAAAGAGTAACGTCGCGCGGACCTTCTCCTACGGGTGCCGTGGACACCAGCCGACGCCAGCACACCCAAGCCCTCCTCGCCGTGGCGCTCGGCGCCTGCAGCGGCGAAGCCGCCCGCGAGCCCGAATCTCCTGAACCGGCGCCCTCGAACGGAACGTTTCGGGCGCGCGCCGACTCCTTTCGCGACGCCTACATCGACGACTCGATTCGCGCCCTCGACCAAAACGAACCGAGCGTGATCTTCAGCGGCACCACCTTTCTTGGCGTGCCCGTTTGGCAGAACCCCTGCGACCTCTGGCGCTGGCAGCAGCTGCTCGCCGACTACCGCCCGCAGCGCATCGTCGAAGCGGGGACGGCCCGCGGCGGTCTCGCGCTGTGGCTCGCGAACGTGCTTGAGCAGGTGCAGCCCGACGCCCACATTCACACCATTGACCTCGACCCCGAACTCGAAGCGAACCTGCAGGCGGCGCGCGAGCACGCACTCTTTCAGCGCTTCGTGTCGGTGCACCACGGAAGCTCGACGGACCGCAACATCGTGGCCCGCGTCGCCCGGGATCTGAACCACCCGCGGGTCATCGTGACCCTCGACTCGGACCACAGCAGCGAGCACGTCGCGAACGAACTCCGCGCCTACGCGCCGCTGATTCCACCGGGCGGCTACCTCGTCGTGCAGGACACCGTGATCGACGAGCGCCCCGACTACATCGAACGCTTCGCCCGCTGGCACAACCACGACGCGCGCGGCGGTCCGGGCCTGGCGGTAACCGAGTTCCTCGCCACGGACATCGGCCGGGCCTTCGAAGTCGTGCGCGACCTCGAAGCCTTCGGCCTGACCTTCTACCCCGACGGCTGGCTTCGGCGCCGTGCATAAGAATACGGCCTGCTGACCTTTACATACGACATCGAAGCCGCCACGCTGAACCATGGTGGGGTCATGGTGTCCGGCGCGAACGGCTTCATCGCGATGCGCGCGACCTCATTCGCCCCAAGGTGGGCTCGCCTGGAACCTCGCGGGTTTCTTCGAAGACGGCGACTGCGAAGAGCGGCGGCGAAACCCGCTAACGGACGTCTGAAAGGCCCCATGAGACCACGTATTCGATTCGCTTTCATCACACTCATCCTCGGTACCGTCGGTCTGGCGATCGTTCCGCTGCCACGCGCCGCCGCACACGGCGGCGGACTCAACCGATGTGGATGCCACCACAACCGGCGTACCGGGGCATGCCACTGCCACCAAAACCGGGGCTGCGGCTGCACATGCCAACCCCTCACTTGTGGATGATCCGTTTGGGCACCGATGTAGCTGAATCCACCCACCGTGAATCTTCCGCGCCACCGGGCACGGACCCAATGCGCCAAGCGGCGGTCATCTTGCGCCAAAGGGCGCCGATCGCGAACAGGGGGGCAGGACGAAGGCGCTGGCACAGCGGTTGCGTTTGCTTTCCGCATGCAACCACTCAAGCTTGTTCTTTGGGCAGCGTCGCTTCTCTTCGCTTTCGCGAGCGACGGCTTCGCCCAATCACCGCCGCCGGCAGCCGAGTTGGATGCGATCGTTCACGGCGCTCGCACTCCCACGGTCCACGTGCCGCTCATCTCCGACGAAGCTCTTCTGGTAGTCGGACTTGAACCGCTACCACGCCGCTATCGATTGTGGAGCCTTGCGTGGGGCCTCGGCATTCCAACCGTCGGCGGCGGCGCGTCGATCATCGGCGTCGCCCGCGCCTTGTCGGAGGGGAACTCGATCCGATCGGACGAAGCCGCCATCGGCGCGACCATGATCACCGCGGGCCTCGTACTGACGATCGTGGGCATCGTCATGCAGGTACAACGAAAACGGCGCTACATTGAGCGGCGACACGAACGCTACACACTGCACACGCAAGCCGTGATGGCCTGGTAGCCCACGCGACTCACTGCGCCCACCGAACACCCGCCAGCACCATGCGCGAGCCACCGTTCCTAACGACGCAGACGTCCAACGTAGTCCGCTTCGCTCCAGTGTTCGCCAATCGCATCTGCATGCTCGATGGCCCAGGCTTCAAGATGCTCCCGCAAAGCAGTCAGCTCCAGCGGCGAAAGGCGCGCCTCGGCCATCGGTGGTCGGGTGGGCCAATGCCTGCCCACGTGCAGATCGCCCTCTTTCCAGAGGGCGACCTCGATCGCCCCGTCGCCTACGCCGATCGCCCGCACGGTGTAGCCGCCGGGTTCCTCCCAGATCCAGATCCACGCGGGCCAAATTGATGCTTCAAGCAGCACAATGAGCTCCGCGACCGGATCGTTCAGGACGTTTGAAGCTTCTACCTCGAACGCTAGGCCACCCACGCAGACCCTCATCGGCAGCCATCCATGCTTCGGCGAACCAAGCGTCCATGGTGATCTCGAAGGATCCGTCATTTCGATCCTCGATGCCCCACCGGAGTGCACTTGGCTAACCCAACGCGATTCACTCTGGAGCCGACTCTCCTCACGGAAGGTGTAGCGCATAGTCACCGATCATCACTCACTTGGCCGGACGAACCCGCTTGGTGACTCGGCGCAATAGGGGGATCATCGTCAGAGCGGTTCGACGAGTTCGCCCTGGAAGGTTCGAATCGTGATCTCGCCTCGGGCGTACGGGCTCGTGAGTGCCTCTTCCACCTCGTCTTCAACTCGCAGGTCCACGATCGAGTCCCACTCCGTGCCCGCCTCGACCACCAGCGCGATCTCTTCGTTCAGCACGGCGGCCAGCAGCTCGGCGATCGCATGGGCAGGATCCTCGTCCGAATTCCATACGCTGGCGTGGGTGTGCCAGCGTCCGAAACCAAGGCTTGGCTCGTCTCCGATATCCCACACGGCCACGTCGAGCGCTTCGTCGGCCGGTGAGGGAAACCATGCGAATAGGCCCGTTTCGCCCCGACCTTCGAGGAGGCGGATCCGCTCCGCCCATGCAGGGTTCTGGTCCACGAGTGCGTCATAGAACGCACATGAGCCTTCCGGAACAATCTCACGATCGACCGGGCGCGCGCGCTGCCAGGTCGACTTCAAGTCCGGGCCTTCCATCAACGTACGCTACCGCAACAAGCGGATGACCGGACCGGAGACGAACCTACAAGTCTTCGCCGTGCTGGCCCCAGGAGTGCACGTAGCTGTTGAAGGTCGAGAGCTCGAGCTTGATGAGGGCGCCGACGGTGTTGACGCCGTAGGCGATGTCGCGGTTGAGGGGATCGTTGATGACGCCGGCCGTGTGCGTGAAGTGCCGATTGGACGTGACGCCGCCGCCCGTGTTCGCGCCGCTACCGCCGCCGGGATAGACGGACCGAAGAATCGGCTCGGCGTACGTTCCGTCGCGCATGTCCGAAATGATGAGTTCGTTCTGTCCCGTCACCGGATCGACCACCGATCCGCCAAAGGTCTGCGAGACGTTGCCCGAAACCCAGAGCACGTTGCGCGAGTCGTCCCAGCTCATGGAGGTGTAGCCAAGCGCACTCGACACGTCCGGGTCATCGACGCGGCGCCAGGTGCTGGTGACCAGGTCAAACTCGACGAGCCACTGGGGCGGCGTCAGGAGCACGTAGAGCTTCTCGTCGTGGTGAAGCATGCCGCGAAGCTGAAAGCCCTGAAGGTCCGGCCCCGTACCGATGTCCGGCGCCGGCGCAACGCCAATGCCGCCGCCGCTCGGGTCCGGATCACCCGAATCGTTCCAGCGGAAGATGACCTCGCACGTGCCGCCATCGGCGCTGATCTCCGCGATGCCGTTGCCGCCTCGTCCGTCGCGAAAGGCTTTGTAGAACTGCATATCGGGGCCAACCTCGAAGGAGGTGAACTCCATCTGCAGACCGTCGCGTATGCCCAGACGATCGGGCCGAAAGCACTGGCCGTAGGT
Source organism: Myxococcota bacterium (assembly GCA_039201085.1). GTDB lineage: Bacteria > Myxococcota_A > Polyangia > Polyangiales > Houyiibacteriaceae > JBCCRV01. Next base: position 15,813 of record JBCCRV010000034.1, read on the forward strand.
CGCGCTGATATCGCCTGTGAGCGCTTCATCTTGCCTTTGCCAAACGAGCGTTCGGGCGCCGGTGTTCGGGTCGATGCGCACAATGTCGTGGGGACTGGACGTATAGAGGTTCCCGTCGCTAGCGAGCCGCAGCACGTCCGCATCCGTGAGCGGCTGCGTGCCGCTCGCTTCGACAACGAAGCTGTTCGGGCTCTCGTAGCCGGAGCCGAACGTTTCATCGCCCGAAACGCGGTTTGGAAGGATGCCGGAAACGACGCGACGGTCCTTCGTGTCCACGTTCCACGCGACGATCGTGCCCGTGTTCGAAACGCTCGAGTCGCCCCAGTTCACGAGGGTGAAGAGCTCGCGCGATTCGGGATCGAACTCGGCGCCATACCACGTGGACTGGCCGTCGTTGAAGTCGCCGAAGACGGGCCCTTCGCCATAAGCGACGGGCCACGGAAACTCGTCCAGTCGCGTGGGCTCCTTGCAGTTCATGATCGAACCTGCCGGAAAAGCGTTCGGATCGGCAGAAGGATCGATATTGTTGGGGTCGGCCGGTGCCGAGCCCGTGCCGCCGTTGGCGTCGGACGCGGCCTGCGCGAAGACGCGCGAGCGGCAATCCACCTCCAGGCTGGTCGGGTAGCGCATGAATTCCTGCGACGAACGGTTCGCGCCGTGGTTGTAGTAGGGCGAGCTTTCGTCCGTCATTGAGCGCGCGCAAAAGGCAACGCCGCCGTTTCGCTGCACGTGCGTGGGGTCTTCGTCGTAGTCGTCGATGTAGCAAACCGATCCGAAGGCGCACGTGTCGATGATGTCGGCCGGATCGAGCCCGCCGGCGTCGGTGCACTCACGTTCCACGGTGACGTAGGTGTCGTCGTAGAGGCTCTGCGGGTAGCGACTGTCGCTTGCCCGGCACGTCAGCGCGCCGGTGGGCCGGCAGAGGCACGCGGCTTCGCCCGGGACACGCTCCTCGCAGGCCTTTTCGCCAAAGCAGCGCGTCGTGGGCTCAAGAAACGTCCCGCAGTCGTCGACGGTGTAGAGGAACTCGAGGTCGTCGGGGTTGCACACCTGGCGATCGGTCACGGCCACGCCTGGAGTGCAGTCACTCGCGTCCGCAACGCCGGTGTCCAAGCCGCCTCCAGCGTCCACCGAGCGCATGTCCGGCGAGCCGTCGGCCGCGAAGCTCATATCCGGATTCATACCGCTGTCCGCATCCGAACAGCCGAATAGCAGAAGGGCGGAGGTTGCAAGGTATGGCGCAAGCAGGCGTGGTCGAGAAGCGTTCATGTCATGGTCCCCAGGTGGTACGCGCCGGCGCGTCGCGGCGGAGGCGTCGCGCGCCGGCCCTAGAAAACTCGCGCCGCTGCGTGGCCCTCGCCATGGCAAAAGTTGCTAGCCTGAGACCCGCTCGTCCTTTCTCCAGGGAGCTCGTTCGCAGGGCCACGCAGGGTGACGCCGTGATGTTTGGGTGACGTGTTCACGAACTCGATTCGGGTGAAGCGGCGCTACGCGCGCCGGAACGCTCGCTACCGCGTTCCCGTCCACCCGAGTTCAACGCCCCGCGACACAATGAGCTCCATGTCCGAGTTGTTTCGGCCCTGCACCGCGGCGATCTCCAACGGAAGACCAAAGACAAAACCGCGCCTGCTGAGGTACTGAACGCCCAGGTGAAAGGCACCACAAACGCGAACCTCGTCGCCGTGGTGAACCGCAACACCACCGCCAACGGCAAGTCGACCACGGTTTCGAATCGTACCGCTAAAGCTCAACGCGTGGTGAAGGCTCCGCCGTACCCGAGGCCTACGACGCCGCGAAAAAGCGCATCGAAACGGACTCGACCGCCAACGGACACCATGTCGGCAACCGGTTCGTCGTCTGGGTTGGTGGTGAGCTCGAGCGCGCTGCTGTAGCCGAGGTCCACCGCGGCCGTGAGCGTGAAACGGAAGCGAGGCTCGGACGGTACGGTCCGGCGTGCGTGGGAGCCCCTGGCATTCAAAACCAACTTGGCTCTGCGCCGCAGCGGGCGTGTTCCGCCGGCGGGCGTGCCGAGGGAAAACGCTGCCGCGTGCCTTCGCGGGAGTCGTCGCCGTAGCGCACCGCGCCCGACGCCACGGGCTCGCTCGCGTGGTGCACGGCGAGGCGCCAACGAGTGCCCGCGTGGGTGTCTCCCGATCAACGGCCGCTCGGCCGCCGACCCTCCGCAAGCGTTCGGGCTCCCGGCCGCGCGTACGGGGCGTCCCGCACTTCGGCCGCATCGAGGATCACCGAAGCGGTGCCGACACACTCGCCCACGAGTGAAGGCAGGGTGCGCAATACGGCCTGCTCCCGGGACGCGCGATCCGCGTGCTGGAAGATTCGAATCGACGCATCATAGGCCGCGGACTCGAGCTGCTGCGCGAGCGCATTCGCCTGGCCCGTCGCTGCCCCTCGCCGCGACGCAAGAATGCCCGAGGTGGTCGCCGTGATGCCAAAGGCAAAACCGGCCGCGCCGCTCGCCACTCCGACGCGCTCGGCGGTGTCGCTGTCCGAGGATGAGACGACGGTGCCCGCCACGATCCCAGACGCCATCGCCAGCGCCCCGGCGACGCTGGAGAGACGGCCGTTGCGAATCGAGCGGCGTCGCGCTTCCGCCGCACGCTCGGCGAGTGCGTGCGAGAGCCCATCGCAGAGCGCGAGCGCGTCCAAGTAGCGGGACCAAAGCGACGGATCGACCGGCGGCGGACCCTCGGCCACGCGCAGCGGCGTGCGAAGCGCAGCGGCGGGGGGCGGGGCGCCTCCGGCGCAGGCGGCCATTGCTGTTGTGAGCAGCAGACCGATGGAGCGAATCAACATGGGCATCCTTCCTTCGAGGTTCGAAGGCATTTTTCCGCGCCCTGAGCGTTTCGCCGTTGCTAACTTGACAACATTCTGTTTGTGTAAGCAAAACCAACATGAACCTGCAAAGCGATCCGGACTTTCGTGACCTCGCGGCATTCGTGCGCGTGGTCGACTGCGGTTCGATCAGCGCGGCGGCCCGCGCCTTGTCGGTCACGAAGTCCGTGGTCAGCCGGCGGCTTAAGCGGCTTGAAGAGCGCCTCGGTGTGCAGCTCGTCGAGCGCTCCACGCGCTCGCTTCGCATCACCTCGTCGGGCGAAGTGCTCTACCAACGATCGCGTCCAGCCCTGGAAGCGCTCGAAGCCGCGCATGAGGAAGTCCGTGAAGGCGCCAAGGCGGTCGGCGGCTTGGTGCGTATCGCTGCGCCACCGGACGTCGGCGGCGACGTGCTGCCCTGGGTGCTCACCGGTTTTGCCGAACGTCACCCCGACGTGGAGGTGGAAGTGTTCCTCACGCGCGAGGAAGGGGATCTCATCGCTAACGGCTACGACCTCGCGATTCGCGGAGGACGCCAACCGGACTCTGCGCTGGTGATCCGTTTGATGAACGCGTCCCCGTTCATCCTCGTCGCGAGTCCCGCCTACTTGGCGCGCGCCGGGCGACCGACCCAAGCGGCCGACCTCGCGCACCATCGCCGGCTTGTATTTCTCCGTCACGGCAAACGCTTCCTCTGGCCAACGGAAACCGGTGGCCACGCCACGATGGACGCCTGCATTCGCAGCGACGACCTTCGAATGCTCCGAAAGCTCTGCGAACTCGGCGCGGGAATCGCATGCCTGCCGGCGGACGCCACGCGCGGGGCGCTGGCGTCAGGCGCCCTCGAGCATGTTCTTCCTGGACTCGAACGCCGAGGATCCTCGCTCTACATTCTGCAGACCGCTTCGGCGTACCTTCGGCCGTCCGTGCGCGCGCTCCGCGACCACCTCGTCGACTTCTTTCGCCAGCCATCCGCCTTCGAAGAGGCGGACGGCGACACCTAGACCGCCTTCATTTTGAACTGAGCCTGCGGCGTTCGTCCGGTTGTTCGAGGACAAGGAACAACGACGCAGGAATGTAGGCGGTCTAGGTGTCGCCGTCCGCCTCTTCGAAGGCGGATGGCTGGCGAAAGAAGTCGACGAGGTGGTCGCGGAGCGCGCGCACGGACGGCCGAAGGTAC
>JBCCRV010000035.1:0-19807 GCA_039201085.1 Myxococcota bacterium
CAACAACTCGCTGGAGATCTTTACGTTCGAAAACGATGCGTTCGAAACTCACTCGACGCGCTTTTCCGAATCGTACGACTTGCTTGTTCAGCTGGACGACGGCGAAACCCTTGATGCGCTCATTCCGTTTCTGCGTGAGCACAACGCAGGCCCTGCAGTCGGGAAGCCCGGCCCAAGTGGCATACGTTACCGCATTGGCAGCTTTCCCCTGGAACGGGCCTCGGAGCTCTTGGGCGAGCTGTACGCCGTGGCGGGTGTCGCCGACGTTGATCTCGTCGAAGCGGTCTAGGATCCAAAACGCAGAAAGACGAAGGACTTAGGACTCCAATGAAGGCTTAAGGACAGCCGGTGCCCATCGACTTGTTCGGCCGAACTTCTCGGATCAAATGACATTGATCAAGAAGTGAGCGCCCGCATTCTGTTCCCCTTGTCTGGGCGACGCGTGCCGTGACGAACCTACGAGGAACCCTAGGCAAAAGTGGACGTCCTTCCTGCTTCCTCAATCTCGCAGAGTTTCTCCTGTGGGAGTTCTCCCTGTGGTTTGGCACATGAGGCCAATCAGAGAGTGCAGCTTAGGTCGTTGTGCGAGAGCTTTGTTGGGTTCGGACCTGAATGTATGAAGCCCTCCGAGCCGCTCAGACGTACTCGCCCAGAGTGGACGCTCGCGCGTCGCTTTGACGGTGCCGACGACGGGTAGGGACACACCCTTACAGCAACCCACTTGGCGCAGATTTGAGGCTCCAGGGAAACCTTCCTACCCGTTGTAAAAGTGGGGTGTCCTCCCTACGTGTTTCTCGAGCTCCTTGGGAGCGCCCGGCATCACCGATTTCTTGTTGTAAAGTGTGTTCGTGACCGCTCGTACTACGCTGTCGACCCGCGTTTTGACACCGCCGTCTCCGCTTCGATGGCCACCACCGGAACCGCGAATCAACGAACTGCCGTTCGAAAAGCTCTCGTGGCAGAACCTTGAGAAGCTATGCCTGCGACTGGCTGGCCTGCAAGGGAACCCGGAACACTGGCAACAGTACGGAACTCAAGGCCAGGCACAGCAGGGAATCGATATCTACGCTCGTGTCGGCGGTGAGCGGCCGTACTACACTTATCAATGCAAGCGATACAAGGCGCTGTCACCGTCGGGTATTGAAGCGGCGGCGGACGCATTTCTCAAGGGTGAGTGGAAATCTATAACCTGCCGCTTCATCTATTGTGTCTCGGTTCCAATCGAGCCGACCTCGTTGGCTGACGAGATCGAGAAGCAAGCAAAACGCTTCGCTCGAGAAGGCATCGAGTTCCAAGCGTGGGGTAGTACTCAGCTCGCGGAGAAACTTCGCGAATACCCGGCGCTGATCGATGACTTCTTCGGACGAGCCTGGGTTGAAGCTTTTTGCGGCGATGATGTCGCCGAATCGTTGTCTAATAGGCTCAGACCTGACGAGCTAGAGGAGCTACGTCGTGAACTGGGTCGCTTCTACATGCGACTCTTTCAGTCACACGATCCGAGCGTCGCACTGGCAACTCAGGAGATGGGGGGCCTTCACAAACGGTACGTCGTCCCGACCTTGAAGATAGATGACAAGTCGGAGGAGATGGGGGGTATCGGACGCAAGGACGAGTCCGACTTCGAGTCAGCACACGTGTTTGGAGATCTCACACAACCCCGCTGGGAGCCTGAGCCTGCTATCCCTGACGGCGTCAGGGAATCCCCCGACGGTCTCACGGCGCACACAGTCTCGCTCGATGAGTGGCTGTCTTCGGGGGAACGACACCTTGTCGTCGGAGCGCCCGGTGCAGGAAAGAGCAGTCTTCTCCGGTTCGTCGCGCTGGACTTGCTTTCGGATGAGCCACGCCTGGCGGGGCTTGCTTGTTCGCATCCCGCAGCTTTGCCAATGTGGGTGCCGTTCGGACTCTGGACTACCCTCTTTAGTGAACGTTCCGTTGAGGACTGTTCTCTTCTTGGGTGCATCAAGTCTTGGCTAGACAGCCATGACGCTGGCTCGCTATTCGGACTCATCGAACCGGCTTTGTCCGACGAGAGGCTGGTCTTGTTGGTGGATGGTATCGATGAGTGGAACTCGGAAGGGTCCGCAGGTCTTGCGATGCAAAGACTGATGGAGTTCGTCGGGCGTGGGAACACCTCGTTGTTGTTGTGTTCGTCCCGGCCGTACGGTTTGGGCAGCACTATCCCGCTGGGTCCAAAGATGTCGATCGGAAAGCTTGCAGACTTGCGAGTCGCGGATCGCAAGACTTTGATAGCCGACTGGTTTGACGGTTGGGTCGACGCGACCCCCGACGAGCTGAGGAGTAAAGTCGAAGCGTTTGCGCGCGACGCGCAGCGCTCGGGGTATGCGACTCTCGCACGCAACCCGCTACTCCTCATGGCACTGGGTCAATCATGGCTACAAACGGGGAATATGCCTTCGACAAAGTTCGAGGCGTTTCAAAGATTTGTCGAGCACCTAGCCTCCGTACATCCACGGCTTCGAGCCAGCGCTGCGTCAGTTCGGGCTTCGACGCCTGGCCACTCTGACAAGGATCGCCTGAAGCTCCTCGCGTACCTTGCCGCGAGGATGCAAGAAGCGGGCACGTACGAAATGCTGCGAGACGACGCCCGCGACCTCATCGTGGCGCAGCTTCAGGAGCAAGGGTTCCGGATGGAGGAATGCCGTCGTGTCGCAGGTGCCATTCTCGGGCAGGCGGCCGACGCTCCTGCGCTAATCGTTAGTGTCTCCGTATCCCGCATTAGTTTCTTGCATCGTGAAATCGCCGAACACCTCGCTGCGTGTTGGTTCGCAAAACAAGGGCCTGAGTCCATTGCCGACATCGTGGAGTCGCACGGTGACGATCCTCGCTGGATGGGCGTCATTCTCGGTGTGGTTGAAGGCGTGGGCGCAGATGAGCGCGAGAGCGTTGTTCAAGAGCTCGAAGCGGTGCGTAAATCTAAGCCGCATGCCTCAGTGCCCCTTCGACTTCTCTCTAGGATTGCTTTCGGCGGAGTTAGCTTAAGGAACACGACGAGGTGCCGTGTCGAGGGCGCCTGCTTCGACTACGTCGACAACGGTACGTCGAATCACATGCGCCGGGAACTGGCGTCGTGCATTGCCGCGAGCCTGTCGCTGCCCGTCAATACTCGGGTCGAAGAGCGAGCTCAGCGCTGGTTCCCGTCAGGGCCTTCGCCTTCCAGCTTTGTATATGAGTCGTTAGGTACCCTGGCCCCGGACGACGAGTTGAAGAATGCTTTGTTAGTCGCTCTCAATGACGATGATACAGGTGCCCAGCGCGCCGCGGCGGAGTCGCTCGCGCGCGTGTTTGGTGGAGATCAGCCGCTGTTCGAAGAATTGCTTGCCCGAGTGGAGCAGCCGATTCGGCCTAGCACTCAAGCAGCAGCGCTTCATGCTCTTGCGAAAGGATGGCCGAGGATTGAGCTCGAAGCCTTAGGGGTAGCCGCGCTCGAATCGCCATCTGCAACGATAAGACTTGTCGGTCGAGAGATTCTCGACGTGGAGGCCCAATGTCGCGATGACGATCTAAACGATCTGATCAAGATGGTCAGTGCTCGGTTCAACAGGGACATCGACCATACGTGGGCGAGTTTGGCAGAGCGTCTTCTGATGGAGTACTGGTCTGACGATGAGAGACTTCACGATCACATCCGCAGCAGCATAGATCGGCACAATAATGGGCAGATATGGTTCCAAGCAGCGTGGAGGATGGCCGAGCATCTTCCCGACAACGACCCGGCACTGCGGACCCGAGTCGTCGAATGCCTAACCTCGAAGCAGGACGCGCATATCCCTCACAATGACTGGTTCTGGAACGCCGCCGCGAAGTACTCAAACGATGAGCAGGTCGCCGATCTGGTTGAAAGATGGATAGACGGCTCTGCGCATGGAGACCGGTACATCTACCGGGCTACGAAACTGTTTCGTACGGAGCAGATGCGTATGCGTGCGATCGAAGATGTTGAGCAGCGGAAAGGACTCTTCTTTTGGCCACTCAACGCACTCATAGATGGATGGTCTCTCGAAGATGATGTGATCTCCGAACTTGCGACTAGTCTGGTCGGAGGTGAGGTTCGCGAAAGGGCTTATGTTGCCCGACATCTCTGGGACCTCGTGAGCAAAGACGAGGCACGCGAGGAGCTAGTTAGCTTGTTGGCGAACCCTTCGTGCACTCGTAGAGATTTCGTTCTGCAGGCAGTTGCCGCTCACCCAGAAGAATTTGATCTCGTGGAGACTACGGATGCTTTCTTCTCCGTCGAAGTTGGTGAGAGTGACCTTGAGTGGGAGGGTGTTCACTATCTTCTCAGACTCGGAATAGAGCATCCGAAACTACTACGAATCGTTGAGCGTGCTGCACAGCGGCGCGGCAACATGCTGCCGAGCGTGCTCGTTGGCTACGGAGACAACAAAGCGTTTCGCACGCAGCTTATACGGGCGAGCGTCCCATCGAGCCCCGTCGTCCGGCGAGCTGTGGTCACAGCTCTGGAAAGCGCGAGCAACGATGCCTCTACAAAACGCATACTCGCTCGCTGGAGTGGCGAAACGGAGCCCGTTATCCGTGCATCAGCAGCTCGAAGCTATTCCTCACAGTTTGCGCAAGAAGACACGGAGCTGCTCGACTTGTTGGTGCAGGAGTCGGTTGCGTATGGGCCATACCAGAAGGAGCGGCGTGACGCTGCTTTTGCTGGCCTTGTGGAGCTTCGCCAGCTTGGTCGTCAAAACGAACGATGGGAGCAACTCGGTGGCGAGCAGCGGCCGGTGAGAATTCTAGTGGGCCAGGGCCGGTATTACGCCAACCCCGTCTGCATTCGTCTGCTTGCGGAGCAATGGGACTATGTAGTTCGCACGTTCCCTCATGATCTGAACGACCGGCTTGAAGGCGCGAACGGCATCGAGGGGTTCGCCGAGATTGCAGACTGGATACCGGCGGATACGCCGTTGGGAGATCACTTGTCGGATATGCTCCGAAAGACTGAGAACCCACCCCCATCCTTTCTCGGGTTTCTCTCCCGGAGTTCGCCTGGAAGCGCGGTGCTGCTCGACCTTTGCTTACGGGTCCTAGGCGTTCGGCAGACTGAGTTGCACTGGCCCGTGGCGATGGTTTCTCGAGCTGCGGATATCATCGCAAGTCAGTTCGCAACCTCCGAGGTTTTCGCGGAACTCGTGAGTGATGCGGCCGACCCGTTGCCGCCGCCGGGTGCACTGGTCGCCATCTGTCGGGGCTGGCCACAACAAGATTGGCTTACCCGAGCATACGACCGAGCAGTGGAAAGAAGAGCGCGAACGAGTGCACTAGCGGCGTTTGAGCTGCGTTGTGCCCGGGCCGATGTCGACGACATCGTGGATCTCTTGCGGTCCCTCGTTGAGACGCGCGAGCCACGGAGCTTCTCGGAACGCCGTGCGCTGATTCCCGCAATGCTACGTCGTGTTAACCGTGACGAGGAGGTTGCGGATGCGTTTCTTCGCACTCTACGAAGCGATGACGAAGAGCCCGATATTCAGTTGTATGCCGGACGAGTGCTTTCGGCTTCGCAGGGGCCCGATGACGAGATCCGAAGATGGGCATCCAGACTATTGTCCGACTCACAAGTTGGTCCGCTGTGGCCAGTCCGGTTCGACGTTATATCGGGGCGACTACGATGCACGCAGGATGTTGCCTGGGACTTATTGGGGGGGTGCACAAGTAACTAGCCGCTAGAACAAGAGCGAGGTCGGAGGCGGTAGGGACACCCACTTTTAGCGGAACCCGCGTCACGCGTAGGATGCGATAGGGACGCGCGCTTCTAGCGCAACCCACGTCGCGCGGATTCGAGACGGCGTGCATGACGCAAGCGCGCTTGGAGCAAGTGGACGAAGATATGACCCGGCACTACCACTGCATTTCGCGGTGCGTGCGCCGGGCATTCTTGTGCAGGCGCGATCCGTATTCGGGTCGCGACTTCCAGCATCGCTGGCAGTGGATTATCGACCGGCTGAAGTTCCTAGATTCGGTGTTTGCGATTGATTTGCTCGTGATGTCCTACTCCTCCACGCCCTCGGACCCCATTTGTCGTGAAGGTGCACGTCGCTGTCGGCGCAGTAGGACGAATGCGAGGAGCACAAAGGTGCTCGCGAGCGATGTGCGATGTGCGGAGCAGCCAGCTTCGCCATCGGCGCCGGTCTCTTCCAAGTACTCGTGGGGTCGCGCTTCGGGGATGTTGCCCTTGTTCGCCGGTGCTGGCGGCGGCGTCCGGCTGGAGCGAGGGCGCGCGCGGGGAAGCTGTCCGAGGTTTGGACGGGCTGCGGGTTCGGCTCGAACCCGCAAGTAGCGAAAGTTGGAAGCGGTCAAGAAATCTCGTAGGTGCGCGGACGTGCGAGGCAGCGGCCGAAGGGAAGGGGGGGAGGGGGTCACGCCACCCGGCCGTCCGCCCCAGATGCCGCGGCGCGGGGAGTCGCACGTGATGGCGCCGTCGAAGTGGTGGAGCATGACGTAGCGGCCCTGGAAGTTGTTGGGGCCCCCGGGGAAGGGCTCCGCAGCCTGTTCGCGGAGCCTTCCTCTTTGGTTTGGCACCCCGCGTCCTCCCACGATGGGAGGGGCTTCTCGAAACACAAGATCGCGGTTGACGCCATCGGCGCCGTAGCGGTGGTGGAGGCGAGTGAGAGTCCATCCGCCCGAGCCCCGAAAGGGCGTGGCGCTCTGGCCTATGACATCGGCGCCAAGCAGTGCGAGTTCGCGGAACCCTAGGGGGCGACTTGGGCAAGGGTCGCAGTTGAGGGCGGACCAGCTGTATTCGGTGACCACAGCGTTTGGGGCCCGCCCATGAACGCGGTCGAAGAGCTTCCGGTAGAAGGTACCGAAGTTGTCCCGTACAGACTCTTGGACGACGAGGTTGGAAGGAATCGTGACGTTGGCGTAGTTCGCGGCTTCAAAGCGCCCGCTGCGTGAGAGAATGTGTACGATGAGGTCTTGCTCGCCGCGACTGTTGAGGAGTCCAAGGCGGACGGGCAGCGTCAGGTGCTCGGCTGTGTAGTGAAAGCGGAGCGGCGAAAGAATGGCGCGCCCGTTTTCGAAGCGCACACGCTGCGGATCAACCTTCGCGACGAAGAACTTTGTGCCGAGCTGCACGTAGGGTGCGAGGGCCGTGCTCGCGCCACGCGGAATGCGGTAGTTCTCTTCATGGAGCCAGCGCTCGAGTCCGTCGCTCTGGGACGCGCTGAGCACGACGATATCGTATTCACCCACGGCGAACTCCGCTTCCACCTCCACCCCAAGGTTGCGGGCTCTTCGTTGGGAGCGCATGTTGGGCCGCGCGGATCCGCCCAGCGCGCCCGCCAGCAGATCGTCGATGGTGTCCCGGGGGCGGCAGGGGTCTTGCTCCCAGTACTCGACCAGCCGGGGCGCCGCCAGGCGGTCCACCCTTTGAAAGACGTCCTCGGGGAGGGTGCGTACGTTCTCTTGCTGAAGCACCTCGGGCACAGGAATCACGAGGGCGAAGTCCTCGGGCGGCCCCGCATAGGTGTTCTGCATGGAAAGTACGGTTCGGGTGCCTTCCCGCATGAGCACCACCATGGTTGCGTCGTTGTAGAGGCTCGCATCGGCGCCGCCGACGTAGAAGCCGCAAAACGCGAAGGCGGTTGCAGGACTTAGCGTCCAGAGGGCCAGCACAAAGGCGGCATGGGATCGCCGGCGGGGGGTCAGATACTTGAGTGTGCGGACATGAAGTCGGAAGGCTTGATGTTTCATGGGAGATGCGCCGTTGGCAGAGACCCCTGCGAAGCAAGGAACCCCGCGGCCGGCGCGACTTGGGTCCGTTGTACGGTTTTTGGTGCGCGTTTGCGCGCGTGCGCTTGCCTTCCTCGTTGCGTCGCGATGTGTGCGCCGGATACGAGCTCGAGCTTTCAAACGGACTCTACGACACCGTCCCCTGACTCCCTCGCGGTGCGTGCATCCGATGCATGCCGCCGGACTCGCACCCGATGGGCCAGCATGATCGCCTGCCCGCTGATCTCCATTTCGCCGCCAGGGAGCACCTTGTTGATGTTCCCGCCGCCCAGGGTCGATGCGAAGGAGAGCCCCGTTCCAGCGTGCCCCCAGCCATGGGGAATGGCGATCACGCCGCGTGCGACGTCGTCGGTGATTCGCGCGGGAAGGGACATCGTTCCCTCGGGACCTTCCACGAGGATGAGGGCGCCTTCTTCCACCTTACGTTCGGCGGCGTCGTCCGGATGCATCAGCGCATGAGGCGCCGCCTCGGGGCGCATGCGGGGGAGGTTGTGCATCCAGCTGTTGTGCGATTTGCGTTGGCGGCGTCCTATCAGAAACAGTCGGTCGTCTGGCTGCGTTACGCTGCGCGCGTACGTCTCGAGGCGAGGTAGATCGGCAAGGAGTCGGGGCGCGTCCAGGTGCACTCGGCGGTCCTTGGTGAAGACGCGCTTTCCCAAGAAGCTCCCCGGTTGGTTCGGTCGGAGCGCGACGCCTTCCGGAATCTTGCGAAGCGTCTTTAGCGTGGTCTGGCCGCCCCAGCGAAGCAGCAGCGCCAGGAGGTGATCGGGGGTGAGCTCACGGCCGAACGGGCCCAGGAGCGCGTTGAGGCGCGGCATGAGCTGGCAGAGCGATCGGCTGAGTAAGGGCGCGCCGCTGGCCACTGCCAAGTCGCTGAAGATGCGCCACTCTTCTCGGCGCTCGAACTTTGGCGGCACGACGGCGGGCGTGTATTGGGCGTGCGGATCGAGCTGCAACATCGTCCAGCTCACGGGAAAGTCGGCGCGCTCCAGCATGTCCGTCGCGGGAAGTAGGTAGTCCGCGTAGTTCGCGGTTTCGTTCTGGTAGAGATCGATGCTGACCACCAGCTCGAGGCGCTTGAACGCCCGCTCGAGGTCGCGTCCTGGCGCCGAGTGCACGGGGTTGCCGCAGCTTACGAAAAGCGCGCGAATCCTCTCGGGGTGTTCCGTTTCGATCTCCTCTGCAAGCGCCGCGGTGGGAAAGGCGCCCGCCACGCGATGTCAGTCACCCACCAGCGTGCGATGCGGATCGGCTGCTCCAAGTCCCAAGAGCTTGGCCAGACGAAATGCGTCGAAGGCGCCTTCGGGAACGAGCAGACCACCGCGGCGATCGAGGTGCCCGGCCACCAGGTGCAGACCTTGAAGTAGCCAATACGCGAGCGACCCGAACGGTCCCATGTTCACGCCCGTCGACATGTAGAGGCACGCGCCCTTCGCGTTGACGAAGGCGAGGCTGACCTCGCGAATCGTGGCGGCGTCGATGCCGGTGATGGCGGCGGACCGCTCCGGCGTCCAAGGAAGCGCGGCGTCGCAAAAGGCGTCGACCCCTCGCGCGACGGAGCGAAGGGCCGCGCGATCCACGCGACCTTCTTCGTGCGCGATCACGTGAAGCATCGCGAGCAGGAGGTACACGTCCGTGCCCGGTACGATCGTGAGGTGTTCGCCGACCTTCGCGGCGGTTTCTGTGCGGCGGGGATCGACGATCACCACTCGGCCGCCGCGCGCTTCGATCGCTTTCAGGCGTTCGAGCGAGTTCGGTAGCTGAACGATCGACATCTGGCTCACAACCGGATTGCTGCCGAGGCACACGAAGAGCTCGGTGTGGTCGAGATCCGGTACCGGTTGTACGATCGACAGCCCGTAGATCTGCGTGCTGACGTCGAACTTCGGATTGGCGTCGATCGAGTGCGAGGCAAAGTGGTTCGGCGATCCGAGCGCTTCCAAAAACGCCGCCGAGAAGATCACGTTCTGAAAGCTGAAGTAGGTCGGGTTTCCGGCGTAGTGCGCGATGCTTCGATTTCCATGGCGGCGCCGCAGTTCCTTGACCTTGGCGCCAATCTCGCGAAGGGCCTGCTCCCAGGTCATGCGCTCAAACCGATCGCCCACACGCTTCATCGGGTAGTTGATCCGATCCGGATCCTCGTGCAGCGCGTCGAGCGCGAGTCCCTTTACGCATACGTAGCCACGGCTAATCGGATGCTCTCGGTCAGGCGCGATCTTGCGTACCTTCTCACCCTCTACATCGACGACGAGTCCGCAGTGCGCCTCGCAAATGCGGCAAAACGTTCGAACCTTCGCCATCCCCTAAGGATAGAGTGCAACGAGAGCCCATCCCAAGCGCCGCCTTGGTCAGGCTTGAGGAGCTTGCGCGGAGTTCAGCGTCTGCGAGGCGAAGTAGAGGCCGAGCATCTACGAGGTGGGGATGGCTGACGTGTGAGTTGGCGGAAACATCGCGCGGCGACTTTTGGGAGGAGCGTTAGGCCTATGGGAAAACGGTCGCCATCCACTCGTTGGTGCACTGCGCCCGGCCGTCCCCGCAGCGCATGTTCAGGCACACGCGGAGGGAGTCGCGAACGTTGTCGCGGAGCCAGCCGAACCATTCCGCAAGCTCTGGCTGCTCGATGTTCGAGACCCGACCGCATCCTTCGATGCCCGTGACGTATTCGGAAGCGAGGGGGGATGGGACATGCGACTGCATTGCATTCGTTTTCGACGGGGCACTCGTAAACGGCGCCGGGTCGTTGGGTCATCCACGCGCGCGAAGTGCGCGCAGTCGGCCGCAAACCCTGGCGTGCCGCACGCCTTCACAAACTCCATGCATCGCTCTTCGACGGCGAGGTCATGGCCACCAACCTGGGCGCTTGCTCAAAAATCTCGCCACGCCCAACGAACGCCGGGCACGGGTGGTGAAGGTGAACCATGCTCGTCGGCACCCACCTGGCGTGCGAAGGCCGCATCGTTTGTGATACGTCGTCAATTCTCGACGCAAAGTTTTAGATTGGAACTTGAGCCAATAAGTTTCCCAAGGGACTCGTTTTGCGACGATCGTGGCACATTGGGTCAGATCTCAGCCTGAAAAGAGCAAGTTGCGACCCAATTTCTTCACCGCAACTGCCCGTCAGAACCCATCCCGACAGAGCCAGAATACCGCAGCGACCCCAGCCTTCCAATGGGCACGAAAGCAGCCGCCGGGTGAGAACTAGAACCCACTCAGCAAGTGAGAGGTTTGCGTCTGCGTTGCGTCGGCTCGAACGAGGTTGGCCAAAAGTGGGTGTCCCTGTAGTCATCCCTGTAGTCACCTGTAGTCCCCCCAGCGCTTCCAATTTTGGTGGTGGTTGATCCTTACTCATGGGTTGGGTAGACACGGATTGTGATCCGTTGGTTTGCGTTCGTTGCGGTTCTGGTCGCAGCAAGTTCTGGCCATGCGCAGGTGACGTCGCAGCGCGCCATCTTCGGAGTCGAACTTGGGGTCTTCGACTACACGTCCGTGTCCTTTGAGGGGCGAGTTCCGGGGGTCAGCCGAACTCGGCTGTCGGTACTCAGTCAGGGCGCGGGCATACGCGCGGGCTACGCACCGGGCAGGCACGTGGCGATTCTCGCGACGGCGTTTTTGGATCGCGAGAAGCTCACTTCCGAAGACGATTCTTCGGAGCTCTCGGAGACGTTCCTTCAATGGCGGGTGGGTCCGCGTTTGGAGTTTCGAATCGGCGCCGAGCGTTCCGTCCGCCCGTTCATTCGGACAGGCGTGTTCTTCGCTGGCGAGCGAGCGAAGGACGACTCGAGGTTTAGCGAGGATGTCACTCGAAGGTACCTCGGCATCGAGGCTGCAGCGGGGTTGCATCTCTTCGTGACGGAACGTCTCTCCTTTGATCCGGCGCTGTCGTTCACTTGGCGTCGTCAGCTGGGGGGCGACGAAGGTGCACGCTTCCGTCAGTTCGGGTTGTCCGTCGGGATGACCGGATGGTTTGGTAGCGGTTCACCAACGGAAGTGACGAGGCGACCGCAGCAGCGCGAAGCGATGGCCCCCGCCCGCAGCAACCGCCCGCCTCGCGTGGAATACGCCGAGCTGGGTGGCCGGCGCCTCGCAGCCCGCTTCGTGACGGAGACGTCCGACGCACGAATTCAGTTGACGTACGATTCGACGGTGGCGCGGGGCACGGGGTCACTCGCCTTTGTGTCGCGCGCAACGGGAGACACGGTCGGCTGCGACGTTGCGGTTGTGAGCGCCAACTCCCAGATGCAGCGTTTCCCGATCCGCGATCGGCAAGCCGCCATTGGCATGGGTAATCTGCAGCAGTCGCTCTCGGTCCCGGGCACGCTCGTACAGTTCTGCGGGTTTCGATGGCGCCCCGTTGCGCGGGATCGTGAGCTGCTCGCGGAGTTCTTCGAAGCATCGCTGGAGATCTTTCGAGCCACGGCTGAGCCCGCAGCCGAAAACGTCCCGCCGTCTGGTGTTCCGCCTACCGTTGCCGTCCCCGCACAGAACGGTGCACCGGCACAAGCGGTCGAAGAGGCACCCGCGCTACCCGAGGCGGGCAGCGTTCCGCAGGCGACGGTCGACGGCGAAGAAGCGCCGGCACCCAGCACGCCTGCTACGGCCTCGCCGTAGACGAACCGGAACCAGTGGCGACCCTTACGTTCGAGTAAGCATCGTTGCCATCGGAGCGCACATCAGCGCGTGGTGCGCTGCATGGGATCCGGCGCATCCCGCTCATCGAGAAGCGTCACGTAGTAGTAGTACTCGAGGAACTCGGTGAAGCTCGCCGCGAGCCAGCGCGGTGGAAACCCGTCCACCGCAAACTCGAACACCTGTCCCGATATACCGGCCGCGTCTGGATCGAGGTCGATGCAAACGTGGTCGCGATTGCGGGCGCTTGTTGTGATCACGATCCAGCCGTTGGATTCGCTCATGGGCCGAAGGCGAGCGTCAAGCTGGTCGATTAGCGACGCCGCGTCGGGGGCGCCCGAGTCCCGCATGAGGCTCCGCTGATTCTCCGTCACCCGCGCCAAGTCCTCTACTTGATGCAGTCCACCCCACACGACGTTCGCGAGGTCGCTCGTTCCGTTGCGTATCCGGAGGAACGCTTTGTAGTCGTCGGGCAGCGTGACGCCGAGCGCGGATTCCGCTTCCAAGATTGCCTGCTCATCGGCTGGCGGCTTCGACGCAAAGAACTGCCACTGGTCTGCTTCCCAGGGCTCGAGCTCGTCTCGGTCTCGGGTCTTCAGGTGGTGGTCGATTTGCGCAACGATCCGAGCGACACTCTCGTAAGCGTCGACGGGCGCCGACGTACCCGGCGCGTCCACGTAGCCCTTCTTGCGCTTTCGCGCGGCGGACACCTCGGCGTCTTCCAATGCGGATTGCGAATCAGCGAACGTTTTAGTCTTCACCTGACCCGCGGATCCGACTTTGCCGAACCGGATCGTTTGCTCCGCTCCCTCCACCGTGACCTGCCAGAACTTGTGGCTTTTCGCGTCCTGGAAGACGAGCATGATTTTCATTCTCACGGGGTAACACGACAAGGAGCGCGTCGCGAAGCGCCGGAGCGCGTAGCACGATGAACGCGGGGCACGTCCTGCATCTGTCTCGTGTCAGAGCAACGCGCTCGCTCGAAAGCGGGCTTGCGGGCTGCGCGATAGGAAGCTACGCGCCCCTCCAGAGCCATGGCTATCGAATGCCCTCGATGCGGGATGATATCCACCGATTCCACCGAAGTGTGCGAGTGCGGCTACAACTTCGTGAATCCAGACGCGAGCGAGGTTCGGCAGAAGCCTGCGGACGAGCCTCCTGCGGGATCCGGAATGCTGAGGCTGCTCGGGGCTACGGGCGGCGGAGTTCTCGGCGCGCTCATGGGTGCCTCCCTATTGCGCACAGGTTTGAGTTGCGCGTGCAGCGGATCGCTGGGCGGTGCGCCGCCGGCTGTCTCCGTGCCGTTTGAACTGGGAGCCGACTTGGCGTCGGCCGGTTTGGACCTTGCGCTCGGAATCGTGGGCGGGCTCGTCGGGTTGATCGCCGGCTCGGTCGTTGGGTGGATCACCGTCAGTCGCTCACTCGCGCGTCGCTAAGTCAGCTCTCGCGCGTCGCCGACGTGCTGAGGCACCCGCAGCGCGAGTCTCACTCAGAGCCGCAAGCCTCGGCGAGCTCCGCGTGTTCGAGATCGCAGCTCACGGCATGCACGGCTCCGCGTGTTCGGGATCGCAAGCTCACGCCAGCATGCACGGCTCCGGGATGTTTGCCGAGAGTGAGAACTTCGGCGGGCGTCGGGTGCACATCGAGAGCAAGGCGCATGCAGCGTATGTGAGTCGCTCCGGACTGGATGGTTAGCGCGTTTTTGCGACGGTCGGTCGGCGTCTAGAAGTACTCGATTGCGACTCGTCTCAGTGTGGTCTACGTCCCTCGTATGGGCGCGTTCGCACAGGTATATGTCGAGAGCAAGAACGTCGACGAGCGCCGTCGCAAGGCTCTTGCTCGGATGGAGATCGAAGGCATCTACGAAAGCGAAGAGCACCCCGAGTGGCTCCTGATTCAAGTATCCCTCGACGACGATTTGCATGAGCTTGGCCGTCGGATAAGCGACGTGGTCGGTGCTACGGCCATCGCCGTGGGCGGACACAGTGTCGCGTATGGGGTTTCACTCTCCGTTCATCGGTCCGGGAAGACCGTGCGTGAGCTCTCCGCATCCGATGACGGTTGGGAGGTGAGCGGGACGCCCCAGTCCTGGGAGGCGGCGCTGTTCGAGCACGACCCACCGGAGGCAGACGACGAAGCCGCACTCGAAGCGTTTGAAAGCAAAACGCTGCGGAATGGCGTGATGTACCCACTCGGCACGATACACCGTGTGCTCGACGCGGTCGGCTTGCCCTCCTCCTCTTCGTTCGTGAGCAAGGGGCCGACCAATGTCGACCGTCGGCAGTCCATGCTCTACTGGTTGATCGGTGGCATTGTTGTTCTGGCGCTCGAAGGCGTGTTTCTGCCACGAGATTCTGGAAGCTCGACAGCGATCCTCGCAGTGACCCTCGTGGTGTGGATCGCCGGGCTAAAACGGCTGCAAGCGCGCGCTCATGGCGCGAGCATCACGGGCTAGTCTTCCGAATCCATCGCAGCTGGTGCCTGAGTGACTCGCCGGTGATGCCGAGTCGCCGGTACGAAGCGACATCTACCGTGGACGCCGCTCCTCTACACCCGTCGCTTCAGGGACGCAGGCGCCGCGGCAGTCTTGAAAAGGCCCGGAGTCTCGATGCGGGACTCCGTCGCTTAGCGCGTCGAGTATGCGCTCGACTTCTACCGTGCCGTTGCGGAATGGCGCCTCGAACGCGTCCGTTCGACCCGACGCTTCATCAAGGCTTCGTTTACATCGTCGTTGCCAGAAAAAGTACATGCGGTGTACGTCAAGGAGGACTGCGTGAAAGGCGTCGGATGCATCGTTGGCGTCGGCATAGAGGTGGCCCATCGCGACGCTCCCCTCGCATGATCGGCTTTCCTCACCGATTCCAACGAACTGGCGGAACTGGCGCTCAAGCTGGTTGATACGCTCATGAATACCGGTATCGATCGGCGGGCAGCGAAGATAGGTGGCTCTTTCTAGCATCCGAATAGTAGGGCCAAGCTCCTCCACATAGGCGGTCTCCTCGGTGGTGTTGTCTAGCTGCCTTAGCCTCTCCAACGCGCGATCGATTCCGGTGACTGACATTCCGTGGAACCCACCGATCCAAAGAACCGGGGGTCCGCCGGAGACGGGTTCGGGAGCACGGCCAAGCGCTCTCAGTTCGCTGATGCAGATTTCACGAAAGTCGGCGCGTGTTCCTGGGACCGTATCTGTAACAATGATTCGCCAGATACCGCCTGCTCCCCCAACGGCGATCGGCTGGAGTCCGCGGTCGTTAACATCCAGCTCTGCGCGAAACGTATCGTTCCCGTGTTCGATTCGAACCGACGAGATTCGGATGTTCTCGGTGAAGCGGTCATGATCGTTGTCCACGCGCGTAAACCCAGCGGTCATCTCGATGGACTCGAGCCTCGCTCCTTCGGGGAGTTCGAACTCCACGAATGCGATTCCGCCGTCGCTCTTGCTCGCCCACGACGTGGCGAGATCGCCGTCGAGCATGAGACCAGGCCCGCTCCGGAGCGAAGGAGTCGTCGAGGACACGGCAAGCCGAGTAGCCACGGAGTCGAGTAGGTTGATGGATGCCGACATCGTTTCCGCGGGGCTTCGAGCTGCAGTTGGAGCGGGCTCTTCCACACGTTCCGCCGTGGGCCCGGGCTCTTCACTCGGCGCCATCCTTGTGCATGCGGTCAGTGCAGCGAAGTAGAGGATGTGCGAGGAGATGGCCACCCATCGACTGCGATGATGGATCCGTCGTTGAGGCATCACTCCGCTTTTGTCGCTATGCCAGGTTGCCGCCATCGAGCATTCGCATGCCGTTGATTCGACGCGTCGCCAGGCTCGCTGCACCCGATATGCAACAGTTGTTGTAGGGCGCGCACCGCCAAGTTTCGTGGAGTATTCAGACATTCGATTCCTTGCCGGCGTGTTCACGGACCCGAAAGCAAGTCAGGTGCCAACGCACGAAACTCCGAAAAGTTGGCGAGCTCAGCTGCGCGCGTGAACACGCGCTCTCGATCTGCGAATGAAGTGTTCACGGAGGTTTTCTCTGCGACGTGGCCGTTGCCGCGGCGTGAGCGAGATGCGCTTCTCAACCAACGCCAAAGCACGAATCACTCCGGCACGTTGCGCAGAAAGTCCGCTACGTGCGCAAGCCGTTCGTCGAGGAAGGTGCGAACCTCGGCCGGCATTGGGTGCGCATCCATCGCGAGGCGTATGCAGCGCATCCAAGCGTCGCGCATGCCCGTGTCGATGGGTACGCGCGCGTGTCGCATCCGCAGCCGCGGGTGACCGTGGCGCGCCATGTACTCCTGTGGACCGCCGAGCCAGCCAATGAAGAAGAGCGCGAATCGATCGCGAGTCTCGCGCGTGATGCGGCCGTCGGCGTCCAGCGGATGCAGCTGTGCGAGGGCCGGCTCAAGCGTTTCCATGTTGTCGTAGAACGCTTTGGAGATCGCTCGCACGACGGCCTCGCCGCCGACAAGTTCGAAGGGTGTGAGCTCGGTTGGGTCGTCCACTGCTGAGTGCCTAGGTGCTCAGGCAGGTAGCGCAAGCCCAGCAGAAGCATCATCGGCGAAGGGCCCATCGGCGAAAAGGGGGCGTGCAATGGAAGCTGGGTGGTGCTTGCGAAGCTTCTGTGACGGTCTCCCTTGCGAGGCTTCTTTGACGGTCGCGCTGTGAGGCTTCGACGCTTCGCCCCAAGCGAAGTATACCGCGGCCGTGTTGACGACACTGATCAGCGGCGCGCTGGGCGCCTTGGTGCTCTATGCCGTCGGCCACTACGCGTGTGCGCTGATCTTTCTGTTTAGCGGCCGCGAGCGTTCGGCCATTCAGCGCACGAGCGAAGCCGTGACCGTGCTCTTGCCGGCGCGCAATGAAGGGATCGGCGCGCTGCACGCCGTGCGCTCGCTCTTGGCGCAGGATCACGCGGGCGACGTGGAGGTATGGGTCTTGGTTCGGGACGACAACGACACGGCCTGGGCTCATTTGGCGAGCGCGTACGAGTTTCAGGATGGCGTCGCCGAGGTGTCGCCCGAGCGCCGCATTCGTTGGATGCCCTGCGGCGTCGATCCGAAGGCCGCGAAGATTCGCCATGCCCTCGTCGGCGTGACGACCCCCTATTGCGCCATTCTCGACGCCGACCACTTGGCGCACCCGGAGTGGATTCGCTCAGCGCTTTCTTGCCTGGCGCAGAGCGACGGCGCGCGGGCGGTGCAGTGCCGGCGCTACCCCTTTTCCGCCCGCGGCTTCTTCCGCCTGTGGGACTCGCTTCATCAGCACGTCGGCTGCGAGCTCTTCAACCGGGCGTTTCAGCGTCTGGGCCTCAGCGTGTTTTTCACGGGCACGACCGCGGTCTTTGAGACGGAGCTGCTCCAGCGCCACCCGATGCGCGATGTGATCACCGAAGACGTCGACCTCAGCTACGAACTCTTCTTCGAAGGCGAGTACCTGATCAGCGATCCGCGGTTCGGTTCGGTGGAGCAGGTGTCGCCCGATCTCTTCAGCTTCCTCGCACGCCGGCGCCGCTGGGCGTGTGGCCACACGGAGGCGTTCCTGCGCCACCTGAGGAAGCTGCCCAAAGCGCGTCTGCCGCTGCTTTCGAAGCTTCAGTTTCTTTTTCACGGAAGCCACTACCTCTGGGCGCTTCCGGTGTTCGTTCTGCATGCGCTGGCCGGGTACGCATTCGCGCCCCAGCTTTCGCCCGCTTCGCTCCTCGGGGCGCTTCTGTGCGCGACGCTTCTTTCGGGCGCGCTCGTGCGTTTGCAGCGCACGCGCGGCGTACTGCACAAGGCCCTCGAGTTCTTGGTGCTCGGGAGCTGGTTCTTTCCCGCGGCCATTCTGGCGACCAACGCCAGCATTGCCGTGCTGACGGGGCACTTCGAGCGCGCTGCGCTTCCGCTGCCGGAGGCATATGCGTACCTCCAGCCGCTGGCCCTCGCGGGATTCTTGGCGCCGCTTCTCTTGGTGCTCGTCGGTCTCTACGGTTTCCGGCAGCTCACCTTCGGTACGTTCGTACACACCACCGTCACCTATCCCATCTCGTTCTATTTGGACGTCGCGGCGGCGCTGCTCGGCGCACTCGACACGGTGGTTGGGCGCCGAACGTGGCGGACCATCGAGCGTGAGCTTGAAGACGACAGTGCGTCGCTGCCGCCGCCAAGCGGGCTGCGCGAAAGCTGCGCGCTTGGGGGCGGCGTGGATCTTCTACCGAACGCGGCCGCGGGGGCGAAGGCGTCGCGAGTCGCGCTCGCCGCCGCAGCGCTCGCGTTTTTGTTCGCCGTGTTTGGATCGCCCGCGCGACTCGTATTGGTGGAGGGCACCAATTGCGAAGCGCGTGAAGCCGATTCGTACCCGTGGATTACGCGCCCCGAACGCTGGCAGCACTGCCAGCCCGGGCGGCGCGTTGCCCTTCGTCGCGGGTTTGCCCGCACCTTGCACGACGATCCGCTCGAGCGGGTCGATTCGTCCGTTTGGACGCGAGGCACGGCGACCTTCCCCTGCAACGAAGCGCACTTTCGACCGGACAACGTCGTTCAGGCGGACGGCGCCCTGCGCCTTGAAGTTCGCGCGCAGGCCTACGGCGATCGCACGATGACGGCGGGGGCCCTTTCCACGAGCGAAGAGGAAACGCACCTCTACGGACGCTTCGAAGTGGAGATGAAGCCGAGCCCCGTGAGCGGCGTCGTGTCGGCCTTCTTCCTCTACCGCTTCGATCCCTGGCAGGAGATCGACTTCGAATTCGTCGGCCAAGACACGACGAAGGCGCTGCTCAACGTCTACTACAACCCCGGTGAAGACGGCGACGAGCACAACTACGGCTACTTCGGGACGCCGGTGATGGTGGACCTGGGCTTTGACGCCGCCGAAGCGCTGCACCGCTACGCCATCGAGTGGGACGAACGCGAGATCCGATGGTTCGTCGACGACCGCTTGGTGCACGTGCGGCGCAGCGGCGAACCGACGCCCATTCCCCATTTGCCCATGGTCTTTCACATGAACGCATGGGTGAGCTGCAGCGAGGATCTCGCCGGGCCCCTGGACGTGTCGTCCCTACCGACGGCGGCGGAGTTCGCGCACGTCACCCTCTCTGCCTGGGAGCCCGTTCCGCTGACGCCCCTCGACCGCGTCTTTGCCGTGGGCGATCCCGAACCCGACGCGTGGATGCGCTAACGGTCTTGACCAAGGAAGGGCGGGGGACGCTCTTCGTCATTTTCGTCATACGAAAGGCGGGGGCAAGGGGTGACCAATGAAGGGCGGGGACGCTCTTCGTCATTTTCGTCATACGTGGCAAGTACGAGTCCGAAGCGCGTCCGAAGCGCGGGGGACGTACTTCGTCATTTTCGTCATCCGACCACCCTCGTAGAAGGAAGGCTGCTGACGCGTCAGGGCGGAAGGGCGGGGGACGCTCTTCGTCATTTTCGTCATACGAAAGGCGGGGGCAAGGGG
>JBCCRV010000036.1:0-19748 GCA_039201085.1 Myxococcota bacterium
CGACGACCTTCTCTGGGAGACGCCCCGAGTCACCGCGTGGAGTGACGAACAATGGGAGCAGTACTTCCGGCTGCGTGACGCACTACGCCAAGCCTGCGCGCAGGTTCGCCGCTGACGCCAACGGTCATCGCCTGTCTACGGGCGGCGGCTGAGTCAAATCCGCAGTGCTCTCGGATGCCCGGGGCGACCAGACGTCCTACGGTCATCGGTGCCGCGAGCTGCAAACGGGCCGGAGAGCCCTGGCTGGGCGCGTCATACGCAAAATATCATTCGACTTGGCACTTGGATGCCAAGAGGCTAAGGCCTCGTTTATGGGGATCACAATCATTGGGACGGGACACCATGTGCCTGGCGAACCGGTTTCGAACGACGCCCTTTCGGCGGTGATGGACACGTCCGACGCGTGGATTCGGCCACGCACGGGCATCGCCCAGCGCCACTTTGTGGAGGAGGGCGAAGGCGTGAGCGATCTCGGCACCCATGCGGCGCGCCGAGCGCTGGAGGATGCGGGCCTGTCACCCGACGACGTCGATTTCATCATTCTCGCCACGATGACCCCGGAGTATGTCTTCCCCGGGTCTGGTGGCCTCCTGGGCGCGAAGCTCGGCATCCCACGTGTGCCGGCCCTCGACATTCGCCAGCAATGCGCCGCGATGCCCTATGCGCTCCAGGTCGCGAACGGGCTCGTCGTGAGCGGCGCTGCGAAGACCGTGCTCATCGTCGGCGCGGATGCGCACGCGGGCTTCATGCCCTGGGAGGATTGGGACGTACTCACCGGGGAGTCAGACCGTGCGGTGAGCCCCGAAGCATACGAACGCGGCACGCGCCACCGGGGACTCGCCGTTCTCTTTGGTGACGGCGCCGCTGCCATGGTTGTGCGCGCTGCCGACAAAGAAGGCCGTGGATTTATCGGCGCCGAGCTGCACACGGACGGCCGTCTCTTCGATCGCATCTACATCCCCAGCGGCGGCTTTCGAAGCCGACCGTATTTCACGCCCGAGATGCACCGAAGGGAAGAACACATTCCGCGCATGCAGGGACGCGACCTGTTCAAGGTCGCAGTCACGGAGCTGAGCCGATGCGTGAAGTCCGTGTGCGAAACGCATGGCGTATCGCTCGATGCGATCGACTGGTTCATCGCCCACCAAGCGAACGATCGCATCAACGGCGCCGTGCGGAAGGCCCTGGGTGTTTCGCCTGACCGCGTCCCATCAAACATCGCCCGCTTTGGCAACACCTCGGCGGCGACGATCGGCATCCTCCTCGACGAACTCCGACGGGACGGCCGCGTACAGGAAGGGCAACTCGTGTGCTTCTTCGCGCTCGGTTCGGGGCTCAACTGGGGCGCCGCGCTAATGCGGCTCTAACCTCATCTTGGCGCGCTGCGGACGGCTCGCGATCAGGGCGTCACCAGCGGATGTGGATACACGAAGGGTGTATAGCCGGGTCGGCTCGTACCGTCGTTGAAGGCATCACGACCCCACTGGAAGAAATCATCAAACTCCAGCCCGCACGGGTTTCCCCAACTCCAGCCGGCGGACGTGGCTTGCGCGCCCGTATTCTCCCAAATGTAGATCGGGTCGTTGATCGGTGCCGCTCCGTCGTGGCCTTGCCCCAGTTGGCGGGGAACCGGGTAGCCGACGTCGTTGCACTCACCTTGGGGACGCACATCTTCCGCGCCGCGAATGGTGAAACGTAGTTCGGCTTTGTCACCCCAGTGGCTGCCGGCGATATCCGCGAGGCGGTTGCGAAAGATCACCCCCGTTCCCCCTCGAATCCAGATCGACCAGTTCTGATTCTCGAGCGGGGACATGCCGCCTTCGTGAATGAACTCGTTTTCGTACACCTCGAAGTGTCGGACCCCATCCGACGATGTCGCGAAACCGTGGCTGTTGAACGACGAATGCACCAGTCGGTTGTAACGGTACACAACGCGCGTAGCGTCATCCGCGTCGATGCCCTGGTTTGCTCCGCCCACAAAGACATTGTCTTCGATGTAGTGGTTCAGCGTTCCGTTCACGTCGCGGTCGCCCATGGTGTGATCGGAGGTCCAAGAACCATCGGGGTCGCCAATGTTTTTGGGCTGAATAAATGAGTCGTCGAGTTCGCCGTCGAACTCGTTGCGCGCGATGATGACACCGCCGACCACGTCCAGAACAAAGAGACCGGAACCGCGGACGATAAATCGATTGGACTCAAACACCACCGGTTGCGCATCTCGCCAAGAACCCTCCACGCGGAAGCCCTTGCTTGCGTTTCCGCCTCCGGAGCGCTCGAACGTGAAACCCGAGACACGCACGATCCCGGACGCTTGTTTGCGAACCGCGATCTCCGTCACAGCGACGGTGGTTTCATCGACACCGGAACCCTGCAGGTGAATCGGTGCATCCAAGACCATCGACGACCACGTGCAGGTGCCCGGTGGAACCCGCACGACGTCCCCCGCCTCAGCGCGGGCAATCGCCGCTTCGACATCCTCCTGCGAGCACGAATCCGACTCGACGATCGTGGCCGGCGCTCTGTCCATGGACGAATCGCGCTCCGACGCATCGACGCCCGTATCACCGGGCGGTGGAGCGTCGGAGACCGAAGTATCGGCACCCGGCCGCGCGTCGCGGGCACCACCATCGATGCCAACGTCCGCTGCTTCCTCGGAGCTGCACGCGAGCAAAAATACCAGGACGTACACAACACGCATGACGCGAAAATACCATGGAACGGTCCGCCGCCAGTCTGGGCGCACGGCCTTCGCGGCTTCCAACGAAGGATGCTTCCCAAGTGGGACAACTCAGGGCCCGGAAACGACTCGCAACTAGAGAATCGCTACGACAAGACCCTCGCCGCGTCCGCGCGTGCCTTCGAGGAGCAAACGCAGGGCGCCAATGTAGTGCGAAAGCTCGCGCCACAGATCCTCTTTGGACTCATCCCATATCTGCGGATAGGCATTGGCATCGGCAAACGCTTCCGGCGAAAAGCGTTCCCGCAACGCATCGTCCGTAAGCGTACGAAGCTCGTCGTCGAAACGTTTGACGCTCGCGGGCGAGTGGTAGCGGGCGGGTCCATATCCGAGGTCCTCACCGACTTCGGTGCCTCCCATGAAGAGCTCGCCAAGCCCGGGCGTGGGCTCCCAAGCGGATTCTGCAAAGAGCAGATGAAGGCCGTGCCACAGCTTGCCTACAAAGCAGATGCGGTCGTCGTCCTCGTACTCGTCGCTCCACACTTTCTTGTGCATACCCATCACAAGATCACCGACGTCCAACTTGCCCGCCTTCGCGGCGGCCCCCTGAAGCTCGTTCAGACTCATCAAGTATCCACGCATGCCCATCGCTACACCTCGAATCGCTGTTGCTACGTTAGCGCACAATCCGGTCGCTGGTCGCGCATGCTCGCACGAGTCTCCAACCGCGCCATCTCCATGGTTTATGAGGTCGGATATGTATTCGTCGATCTGACGTACCAGCGCCTGCGCTTGCTCAGCCGAAGGTCACGGTCGCCGCGAACGTATCGCCGGTGACTTTGTGCTCGAACTTCCAGCCAGCGGCGATGCAGAGTTTGCGATTGATCTGCAGACCGAATCCGCCCCGCGTTTGACTGACTCGCAACGGGTCGTCGATTCGGTTTCGAATGCTGCACGAATGCGAGCCGACGCAAAGCGTCGCGAAGTATCCCCCGGACGTCCGCTCCCCGTGGCGTTCGATGTTCGACAGCATGTTCTGCAGCACCGCGTGCAATAGGTCGGCGTCGACGTGCAGTGCGGGCCACTCCTCAACCACCCTTTCGAGCACGATGTCGGGGTGATCGCTCAGCAGCTCCTCGAGAACGCCCTCAAAGTCGACCGCTTCCTCGGTTCCTCGCAGCTGCTCCTCACGAGCGAGCACCAGGAAGATCCCGATCTGACGCTGCATGCGTGCGATGGCCTGCTCCATGCGCGCGACCGACTTCTGCTGCATCTCGACGTCCGCCCTCGGCTCCCGCATGAGCTCGAGGTTGCTGCGAATGATCGAGAGCGGCGTCGACAGCTCGTGGCTCGCGTGCTGAGTGAACGCCTGCTCCCGCGCGATGAACGCCTCGATTCGCTCCATCTGCTCCGCATAGCTTCGACTGAGCAAGCCGATCTCATCGTCCCGTTCGAGCAGCTCACGCTCGATCGCGCCGTTGCCCGCTGACATCTGGTCTGCAAGCTTCACGAGCGGCGCCGATAGGCGACGCCCTTGGGTCCACGCAAGTGCGAAACCGATCAACATGACGACGGCTACCACGCCGGCAAGGAGGAGGTTGATCTCGGCCTCGTTTCGGTCGAGCACCCCGATCCGCTCGTCGTAGACGAGGTAGAGGAAACGCTCTGGCTCAAGCTCGACGACGAGCACCTGAAAGTCCTGGGAATCGTGGTACCCGGGATCAAAAGGCGCGAGCCATTCGGGCGTATCGCGCTGACCGGAAAGGTAGCCCTTGAGCTGTTCGAGATCAGGAAGCACAAGTGACGCAGAATCGCGTCGATAGCCTTCTTCGAGCACCGCGGCTTCCTGGCGCAGCAAGGAGCCGATCAGCTTCTCTTCCAGCAGGTTGAGGGCATCCGCAAACAGCACCGCAAAGAGCAGCGATATCACCACCGTAAAGATGCCGAACGTCAATGAGAGGCGGTTGCTAAAGGTCACCTAGTCCACCGCGAGTCGGAAGCCCTTGCCGTGCGCGGTGTGAATCAAGGGCGTCTCAAAACCGCGATCGACGATGTTGCGCAGGCGATATACATGCGTGCGCAGCGCGTCGCTCTCAGGCACTTCGTCGCCCCAGATCGAATATTCCAGGCTCTCACGGCTCACGAGGCCAGGGCTGGCGAGCGCCAGGGCCTTCAACAGGGCGAACTGCACCCGATTGAGCTTGAGCGCTTTGCCCGATCGAGACACGGCCTGCCGTTCGAAATCGATCTGAAGATCGCCAACGGCGCGAACGCCGACGTCGGACCGAGGTCCACGAGTTGAAAGCGCGCGCAGCCGAGCCGCAAGTTCCTCGAGTGCGAAAGGCTTGGTCAGATAATCGTCCGTGCCCGATTCAAAACCCAGGAGCTTGTCTTCAAGCGTGTTACGCGCGGTCAACATCAGTACCGGTGTTCCCTTACCCTGCACGCGTAGCCGCTTGCAGAACTCGAGACCGTCCATACGCGGCATGGCGACGTCGAGGATCACGGCGTCAAACTCGAGCTCCGTCGCGAGATGGAGCGCCACCACGCCATCGTGCGCGTAGTCCACCGCGTGCGATTCGAGGGACAGGTAGTCTTGAATCGTGCTTGCCAGATCCTGATCGTCTTCGACTAGCAAGATGCGCATGCGTTGCCTCGAGTCATCGTTCGCCGCGAATCAGCATAGCACTGCTTTCCCAGAACCTACTCGAACCCGCCGACGGGCAGGCCGCTTGGGACGCGCGGTGGTTCGTCCACGAAGAACTCGGGGTCGTTCAACGACTCCAGGAACGCGGCAATGGCTGCGATCTGCCCTTCTTCGAGATCAACGTCAGCCAACTCTTCGTCGAACAGCTCCACGGGAACGCCCGGGTTGAGCATGTTCATGCCTTCGCCTTCGTTGCCGTCTACGAAGAGGTTGTAGAACTCGATAGAGGCTTCGATGGTGGCGGCATGTCCACCATGGAAGTAGGGCGCGGTGTAGGCGAGCTGGCGCAGTGTGGGCGTGCGAAAGGCGTGCTCACCGTCGCCCGTGTCGACGGAGGTTGCCGACAGACCGTCGGGCGCTGCGAGCACGTGCGTTTCGAAATCGCTGAACATCGGACCGCTGTGGCAGGAAACGCAGTCGGCTTCGAAGAAGGCAACGAGCCCGCTAAACTGCGCTTCGCTCAGTGCGGTCAAATCGCCGCGCATCCATCGGTCAAAGGGGGCGTTGTTGGCCACGAGCGTAGACTCGAACGCAGCGATGGCACGCGTGATGGTGTCGACGGAGATCGGCTCGCCGTACACCGCGTCGAAACGCATGCGGTACTCTTCGATCGCTTCGACGCGGCTCGCTACCTCGTCCCAGATCTCGCCTTCGGAAAGCGTATCGCCGCGCATCTCGGGTTCGGACATGACGGGCTCTCGAGCCTGCGCTGCCAAGCCGGACGCTCGGTTGTCCCAAAACATCGGAGCCGCGTTCGGCGCGTAGCTGCCGTCGTTCTCGATCCCGTTGAAGACTGCGTTGACGATTCCCGGTGCGTTGCGTGCGACCAGTCCGCCCGGATGGGGGGAGCGATCCGGTCCGCGTCCGACCCCACCGATGCCGACGGAGGTCCGAAGGCCATCGGCGTATCCATGCTCGGGCAGGTGGCAGGTGGCGCACGCCACGTCGCCGGCGCCGCTCAACACCGGGTCCCAAAAGAGAAGCCATCCGAGCTCAGCTTCCGCAGGGTCCACGTCGGGGCCGCGCTCGGGTAGGGACGCGACCGTGTCTTCGCCGACGGTGATGACGAAGACATCGCCGCTGGCAACGATCTCGGCGTTCGGCTGGTCGTCTGCCGAACAGGCTGCCAGAAGAAGAAGAAGAAGAAGTGCGGACAAGCAGATGGGGAAACGCGGGATCATTCGTGGGTCTTCGCTTTCGCTTTGCTCTGCACCGGGGGCGCCGGCCGAGCGTGGAGCGCTCACCGTACGCAGCAGGTCGTGACTAGAACGTGACGGCCAAACGGCGCGGCGAAACGCAATCGCTCGCGGCGTGCCATCTGCGCATCGACTGCGAAGGGCCCGCATGACGAAACAAGCGACGCTGCACCGGGCCCGACGGACCCAGGCCATCGCCTGTGGTGAGGTACTAGAGACCTGACCAGCATTGCCGCGTCGTCGCTTTGCGACGACAGCACCGCGCTTGCAGCCATCCAAACCTGGACCCCTATGCTTATAGGGGCGCTGCGGATTCGGACGCTCCATCCGTCGCACCGTCGGCGAAAATCGCTGGGTGGCAATGCTGCTCAGGTCTCTAGGGGCGCCACGGGCCGTTGACCGTTTCCCATCGGGTGCGCCGTTCGATGCTCGCGGCGCCGACGCTGACGCGGTTTTGGCCGGCCTGTAGCGTGAAGGGCAGGGTGCGTGTTTCGCCATGGACGTTTACGCGTACCTGGCCGCTCACGCGGGCGCTGACGTCCGTGCGCTGCACTTCGATCTGGTAGGTGCCGACCCGCGCGGTGCGGAGGCCGAGGCGCTCGCGGCTCGTGGAGCTGCCGTCTTCGCCGAAGGCGGCGCGAAGCCCGCCCATCCAGCTCACGCGCGTGCCCTGACGGGTGATGAGCGAAAGGTCAACGTCGACGGGGGTGCCTTCGCTTTGCCAGGTGGCGTCGAGGCGAATAGCGCCGCGCTGCCGTTCGCCCTCCGCACGCCGCGCAGCGGCGTCGTTGATACGTGTGCGAAGGGTGTCGCTGGTGTTGGCGAGGATGTAGTCGTTCACGAGTGCGGTTCGCGATTGGGCGCGTTGGCAGCGCACTGCACGCACAAGCGTTTCGGGCGCAGCGGCGGCGCGTGCTCGGCGCCGCCGACCGCGGTTGGATGCGCGCTGGCCAAGGCCTTCGAGCTCGGCGAGGCGCGTCCAGTGAGCGCAGGCGGCCGCCTCGTTGCCGAAGCGTTCGAAGGCACGGGCAAGACGGGTCTGAAGGAGCTCGCTGTCGGGCTGCAGGTCCAGCACGCCGGACAGCAGGCGAAGCGCAGCTTCGCGCCGGCCCTGGCGACCGACCGCATCGGCAAGGTAGGTGAGCGCTTCCCAATCGAGGGCGTCGCGCTCGAGCCAGGAGCGGGCGACCGTTTCGGCGCGCTCGAGTTCGCCGGCCCGAGACAGGGCGCGCACGAGCTCGCGGTGGCGATCGCGGCTGTCCGGTGATGCTGCAAGGCGCGCGTCAGCGTCCCGGACTGCTGCGCGGGCGCGTTCGAGGTTCACGCTGCCCGACACGCGTCCTTCGCGGGTGACGACGCGTCGGCGCCAGCTCCCGCCGCGACGACGGGCCCGACGGGTCCGCGCGGCGGGTGCCGCCTGTTGGACCTCACTCTCAGCGCGACCGTCCGCTGCTCGCGCGCTCTGCTCGCGACGCTCGTTCATTTCGGGTCGCGCCAAGAGGACGCCCATTTGGTCGTCGAGCGGGGGGGCGGGGGCTGCCGTGGGACGCGGGCGCGTGGGGGGGCGTCGCATGCGTGAAGCGCGCCTTCCGCCACCCGAACCGAAGGCGGAGAGCCCGTTGGTTGAGCTCGCGTCGCCGAGCGCGCCGAGCGCACCTGCGCTCACCGATTCACTCGGTTCCTCGCCGGTCCACTCTACGCTGCCGCGCTCGCGGTCCACGCCGAAGGCTTCGAACATGGCGTTGCTTTCGAGCACGATGAGCGACGTCGAGCGCGACATGACGCTATAGCTCTTGCTGAGCGCGGTCACCGCTTCGTCCTGGCCGCCTTCAAGTTCGAGATCGGCGATGCGTTGTGTCGCCCAGACTCGGGGCACAAAAGCGTTGCCGGCGGCGTCGGACACGTCCGTCGATACGCGATGGCGCGACTCGAAGGGCTGGGTGCCGACTTTGCCGCGCAGCACCACTTCGCCGTCGATCCGCTCGCCCGTGACGCGCGCGGCGACGAGCACCTCTTCGCCGTGGCGAAGGGTGGGAAGCCGTGCGGGCGCGGCCAGCTCAAGGCCCGCCGGGAGCTCCACGCTCGCGCCTTCCAGGCGCGCCCCATACGTGCTTTCGAGTACGGCCATGGCCGTTTCCAACGTGCTGCGCCCGGGCGTGTAGGCGACGTAGTGGCCGCCGGCCGTCCCCGCCATCGCGCGTAGGGCACGGTCGTCGGCGTCTTGGCCGATGCCCACGGTGGTGAGCGTGTAGCGGCCGCGCGCGCTCTCTTCGCTCATGATCCGCAGGCCTGCCGGCGTGGATGGGCCCGCAGACGCAATGCCGTCACCAACGTACACCACGTGCAGCGGTCGGCCCGAGCCCGCGCCTGCGGCCTGGGCGAGCTCGACCGAGCGCGCGATCGCAAAGGCGAGGTTCGAGCTGCCGGCGGCGCCGTCCTTCGTGATGAACTCCGCCAGCTCGCTCGCGGCGTCCGGCGAGGGACGCGTCGGTTCGCCCGAAAGCCGGCAGTGAAGATCGCAGGCCGCCACCAGCACGCGGTCCCGCCGGTCCATCTCGCGCGTCATCGTTCCCACGACCTCCGATGCACGGCGCAGGCGTTCGCCCACCATGCTTTGGCTCGTGTCGACGACGACGAGGTAGTCGCTTGAAGGCGGACGCTCGGCAAGCGGCAGCTCGGGCCGAAGGGCGAGGAGCGCGTAGCCGCGTTCGTCGCGATCGAGCGCCGCCATTTGGTCCCGAATGGCGCGGGCCCGATCGTTCCGCGGCCGCGAGGAGGGCGGCGCAGCGCTGGCGTCGCCCCGAAAGGTCCAAAGGCGCACGTTGGCCGGGCCTTCGGCGTCGCGGTAGTCGACGATGAGGTCGCCGGCGGGCGCGAAGTCGTTGGCCTCAAAGGAGAGACGGTTTCCTTCCTGCTGCATCTCGTAGCCGCGCGCCTTTGCTTGGCTGCCTTCGGCCACGGAAACGTTCACGCTGAAGTGTTCGGCGGCGTCGCTCCCGCTCGACGTGATCGGCAGCGGGTAGACGTAGCGCCGGCCGTCGGCGTGCACTGGAACGTTCTCTTCGTACACAATGCGGATCTCGCGTGCGCCGCGCGCTGGGATCGGAAAGATACGCAGCTTGAAGCGTCCGCCCTGCTGCCACTCGAGGAGCGCAGGATCGCGCCACGGTCCTGGCACCCAGATCCATTCCTCGAGCTCGGGCGCGCGCCGGCGATCGGGCGTGGCGTTGCGAATGACGCCGCGCCAGATACGTTCGCCGCGCATCTTGTCGACAAAGGCGCCTTCTTCCCATTCGCCGTCGACCTTCAGCAAGAGCCGTGCGATGCGCGCGCCGGCCGGAAGGGGAAAGAGGTACTCGCCTTCGAGCACGTCGTTCGAATCGTTGCGAAACACCTCGTGAACTTCCGTGCGTGCCACGGGCCCGACGATCCGCGTCGTGACGCGGTGGTCCGCCAGACGCAGCGGACGCTCCTGCTCCTCCCGTTCGCCAGGTCGGCGCGCGCGAAGTTCGCCGAGGCCGGGTACGCCCTCGGTCGCATCGGCCGTCTCGAGCTCAGACCAACCCACGCTGGCGGCCAGCTGCGATGCGCCCTGAACGCGCGGTGCGCTGTCGCGGCGGAAGAGCGCTTCTTCCCCCGCTTTCACCTGCGCCGATTCGCCGCCGCCGCGAACGCGAACGACGCCGCGCGTCACCTGGACCGATCCCTCGTCACCGTCCGCGGTCAATACGAACTTCGTGCCGAGCACTTCGACCTCACCGGCGTCTGTCAAAAAGCGCGCCGTCGGTCCCGATTCGAGGTGCGCGATGTCCGCCACGAGCACGCCGGCGTGCAGTCGTACGTCGCGGCCGCTCGGCTCAAGGGAGATCGTCGTGCCGCGGTCGAGCACGATGCGCGAACCGTCGCTTAGCTCGACGGCAGCGCGGGTGCGCTCGTCCGTTTGCACGCGTCCACCCTGCGCGATCGCTGCTCCCGACTGCGCCATGACGCCATCGACGCGCAGGCCTTCGCCCTGCAGTGTGTCGAGCGTGCCCGTGAGCTCGTAGGTGCTCGCCACAGGTGTGACCGCGTTCGGCTCGTCCGGCGATTCGGAGCGGGCCACGAGCAGCGCCGCGGCGGCTGCCGCGAGCAGGAGGGCGCCGCCGCCTGCCAAGAGGATGAGGCGGCCTTTGGACGGGGCTGTTGCCTGCGTGGGAGCCGGCACTGGCGCCGGCTCGGGCGTGCTGGGCGCTTTCACATTCGCGGCAGTGGCCGCGACGGGTGCTGCCGATGCAGCCGCGTTCGCCTCTCCGTCGGCGTCGACGGCCGCGAGCAGATCCGCGACGAAGCTCGGCGGCTCCACGTAGTCTGCGCCCGCGTCCTTGAGCTGAACGACCAAGCCTTCGGCGTCGTAGCGCAGGTCGCGGGCTTCGTCGTTTTCCGCGAGGTGGTCGAGAAAGGCCGCCACGGCCTGCTCGTCGCCTTCGGCGATGGGGGCAAGGGCGTCGAGAAAATCTTCGTGCGTCTTGGGCGTCTCGTTCACGGGCGGCCTCCTTCGGGGCGCTGGAGGTAGCTTTGGCGGAGTCGAGCCAGGGCGCGGCTGGTGCGCTTGCGGGCGGCGTTCTCGTCGATGGCGAGGATTTCGGCGATTTCGGCGTAGGCGAGCTGGCGCTCGTAGCGAAGGAGCAAGGCTTCGCGTTCCGTAGGCCGGAGCTCTTCAAGGCAAAGGCGAATGGCGCGGGCCCGCTCCCTGCGGGCGAGGGCGGCGTCGGGCAGTTCGCCGGTCTTGGGTTTGAGGTCCTGGTCGTAGACCAGCCGGAGGTGCTGTCGCCGCGAGCGTTTCGCGAGGCGCCGCGCGCAACGCCGTCGCGCAATTGCAAAGAGCCACGGGCGCACGGCGCCGCGCAGCTCATCAAAAGCGCCGTAGGCGGCCAGGAAAGTTTCCTGGGCTGCCTCCTCGGCCTCACCTTGGTCACCCAAGAAGGCCATGCAGAGCCGGCCGACAGGTCCGCCGTGTTCGCGCGCGCAGAGTTCGAGGGCCTTACGCCGCTCGCCCTTTGCCAGAAGCGCCTGGACCGGGTCCTCGGGCGCCGATATCGCTTGTGCCATCACACCCCCCCGAGCCCACGAGGGGCGAAAACGTGACCGAAATTATTCGGCTGGCGGCGGAGCCGCACTCTTTAGGGCGTTTTCCTCGCGGTTTTTCCTTGTCGGAATCGGCGCTGTGGTGGTTTCGGCAACGCCCGGCGTAAGGCCTGCAGGTACCAGGGCCGACATCCCCGCATCCTTG
The DNA here is from genome assembly GCA_039201085.1 of Myxococcota bacterium. Classification (GTDB taxonomy): domain Bacteria; phylum Myxococcota_A; class Polyangia; order Polyangiales; family Houyiibacteriaceae; genus JBCCRV01. The sequence continues at coordinate 11,850 of JBCCRV010000036.1, forward strand.
AGGAGCTGAAGATCGGCTTCGACCTCCGGGTTTCCCGTGGTGAGAAGCTTCTCACCGTAGAAGATCGAGTTGGCGCCGGCCATGAAAGCGAGCAGCTGCGCTTCACGCGTCATGCGCTCGCGGCCAGCGCTGAGCCGAACCATCGACTTGGGCATGAAAATGCGGGCGACAGCGCACATGCGCACGAGCTCGAGCGGATCGACGGGTGGCTGGTTTTCCAGCGGCGTGCCCTTCACGGCGACGAGGGCGTTGATGGGCACGCTCTCCGGCTGGGGCGACAGGCGTGCGAGGGTCACGAGCATACCGAGGCGATCGCCGTCGCTTTCGCCCATGCCGATGATGCCGCCGCTGCACACGGAAATGCCGGCCCTCGACACGCGGGCGATGGTGGCGAGGCGCTCCTCGTAGGTGCGTGTCGTGATGATCTCGCCGTAGAACTCTTTGCTCGTGTCGAGGTTGTGGTTGTACGCCGTGAGACCGGCTTCGGCGAGACGCTCGGCCTGCTCGTCCGTAAGCATGCCCAGCGTCGTGCAGGCTTCGAGGCCGAGCTGGCGTACGCCGCGCACCATCGCGAGCACGTCTTCGAAGGCTTGGCCGCCGCGAGCGTCGCGCCAGGCGGCGCCCATGCAAAAGCGCGTGGCGCCGTTTTCCTTGGCCAGCTTTGCCTTCTTCAGCACATCGTTGACGGGCAAAAGCCGTTCGGGCTCCACGTCCGTGTTATGCCGGCCCGATTGGGGGCAGTACGCGCAGTCTTCGGCGCAGGCGCCTGTCTTCACGCTGAGGAGCGTGCAGAGCTGTACGGCGCCTTCGGGGTGGTGCGCGCGATGCACCGTCTGCGCCTGATAGAGAAGCTCGAGCAGGGGAAGGGCGTAGAGGCGTTTCGCCTCCGCAAGGGTCGGTTCGACGTGCACGGCCCTGGTCTACCCCGCGGGGCCGCGTCTGTCACGGCGCGCCTTCACCCTCCTCACTTTTCCGCCGCGCGCGCTTTCCCTTCCTTCGCGCCACGGGATGCCGGTAGGCTCTCGGGCCGTGGCGTCCGAAGGCAGCGTGCGTGAGGAAACGGTTGGGTCCGAAGGCGCGTTCGAACCACGTCCGCCCATGGCTTCCATGCCCCTGCTGGTGGGCCTCGCCGTCGTCGCCGCGCTGATCGACTGGAGCTTGGCCCGTGGCGCCCTGCGCGTGCTTTCGGCGGGCGAAGTACTGGAGCAGCGCTCGCTACTGATTCTTCAGTACGTGCTGATCGGCGTGCGCAACGTGGCTGCCTTTGCGGGCATCGTCGCACTCTACGGGGCGCTTTCATCATGGATCCGGTACCGGCCCTTCATTCATCTGGCGCTCCGCGTCACGGTGGCGGGCTTTGCCGGCATTCTATTGCCGACGCTGGCGCTGTCCGCGATCCTGCCGGCCGCGCGCACCTCGCCGATGATCGTGCTCTTCGCGTCGGCGGCGGCCTTCATGCTGGCCTTCGCAATGGACAACGTCGCCGTGCACTTTGGCGGCGGCCGCATCGCGCGGATCAGCGGCGTGGCCGTTGCACTCGCGAGCGGGCTCGCCTTTTCCGATCTGATGCTGCGCATCACCGCCCAGCTGACCCTGTGGGAAGCGGGCCACGCGTGGGCGTTGCGTCTTCGTCCCATCGGCGAAGGGTTGTACCTCTTGGCGCTCCTCGGCCTGCCGCTCAGCACGGGCTTCTGGCGCCGGCCCCGTGGCCGTTTCGCTGGAGCCGCCGGAGCGGCGCTCGGTGCGGGCCTTGTCGTCGCGTATGTCGTGAGCCTGCCGGCGGTGGGTACGGAGGGCCGGGACGTGGTTTGGTATGGCATGTCCCACTTCGAGGGGCACCTGAAGGTGGGCGCGCTCCCCCTTTCGCTCGTCGTCACGGCGGTGGCGCTTGCATTGGGCCTGGGCGCCGCGAGTGCCTCGCGGCTTGCCTATCGGCAGCGCGCGTATGCAGGCCTCCTGCTTATCGCCGCGGGCTACTTGCCCACGACGCCCTCCACGCTTTTGATGTGGTCCCTTGGTGCGATGCTTCTTGCCCGTTCGCTGGTGGCAGAGGGCCGACCGGCGACGGCGCGGGAGAGCTGAAGAACCGAGCCAACCCCGGTTAAGGCGAAAACGGAGTCACCGTGGAAAGCGTAGAGGGTGAGCGTGGTGAGTGCAGGGTGAAGAGTGAAGGGTGATGTGTTCGATGACGGCCGACTGCCCGAGGTTTTTGCCCGCGCTTCACGCCTCACGCCCACGCTTCACCCCTCACGCCCGCGCTTCACCCCTCACGCCCGCGCTTCACGCCTCACGTCCACGCCTCACGTCCACGCTTCACCCCCACGCCTCACGCCTCACGCCTTACACCTCACCCCCGAGGCCCTTAACCGAATGGCATTGGGTCTAACCCCCTGTTCGCCGGGGCGTGACGCCGCATGGGCTCCCCGCGTGCCCTGCGAACCGGTGCAAGCCAACATCGAGTTAGCAGGCCGGCCTACGGATTTGGCGGAGGCGGGAGGGGCTGGCCGTTCATGCCTGTGGCCCCCTCGCTTGCACCTTCGACGAACTCCCGCGCCTGCTCGCCCAAAATGCGGCCGATGTCGCGCGCGCCGTTCTCGCCGAGGCCTTGCTGCAGGCCCTCGGCCACTCCGCGGAGCTCGGCTCCTGCCGCGGCGCCGGCGGCCCGACCCGTTTCCGCCGCACCTTGCGAAACCGCCCCCGCTGTCGCTTCGATGGCGCCCTGAAGCATGTCGCCCAGCGTGTCCGTCGCCGTGGGCGGGCAGGGCACGATGACGTCGTCGACGATCGGCTGCAGGCCGCGGTCCGAATGGAGCTCTACGCCACGTGCATCGGCCGTGGCGCAGGCTCCCATGTTGATATCGTCGTAGTGTTCGCTGACGTCGAAGGTCACGGCGATCGGGGCGGCGCCGCCCGCGAGGCCTACGGCCTTCACCGTTCCGACCTGCACGCCGTGCATCGTGACGGGGGCGCCCTCGGCGAGCCCTTCGGCTTCACTGAGCTGGGCGGTCATTTCGTGGCTGCAGCCCACGAGTAGGGTAGCGAGAACGAGGGTGCGCATGGCCGGAAGCTAACACCGATCGAGCGATGTGCCCGATTCGGGACGCGCTCTCCCCCAAGTGGTACGAGAATTTTGACGCACGCGCGCAAAACGCGGGACGTTGCTTTGTGCTTCGCCCCCGCTCCGGCTTTGCGTTTTTCGCGGCGCTTTTTGCGATCGCGATGGGCTGTGAGCCGCAGGCGCCGATGGCCGCGCTGATCGAGCTCGAGCCCTTCGCCCCGCACACCTTGCGCACGGGCGATGCCCTTCGTCTTCGCGGAACGGGCTTTGAAGTCGGCGCCCATGGGGAGCTCACACTCGAAGGCATGTTCCATCGGCCGGGCCTTCCGCCTGTCGCCCGGCAGGTGCGGCTCGAGGTGGCCGCGTCGGCGTCCGATCGGCTCTCGGCGACCCTGGACGATACGCACGTGAGCGCCCTCGGTGGCCGTGGAACCTTTCGCGGTCGAATCGAAGTGCGCTTCGAACTCGGCACGCATGGGCTCACGGGTTCGCTCGACGATGTTGTGATCGACGTCGATCCGCAGCGACGCGCCGGAACGCGACGCCTTTCCGCGCTGGGCCGTGAAGCGGCGGTGGAGCTCGGCCTTGAGCTCGAGGGTCTGCACTTTGATCGCGGCGCGCCGGTCTCGGCGGTCAGCGAAGTCGGCGAAGCCCTTGGCTTTCGGGTCGGTGATCGCATTCAGTCCGCGGGCGGCGTGCTCGTACGTTCGCCAGCGGACCTGCGATCGCTTGCGCTTCCCGGTGCCGAAGTGCAGGTCGAACGCGACCGGCGGTGCGTGGTGATCGCGCTTCCGGGAGGCGAAGCCCAACTGCCCGAGGCGCCGTGGCAAACGGGTGCGGCCTGCCTGCTCTTCCTCCTGCTGCTCGGACCGCCATCACGGGCGCTGGGCGCCTGGTCGATTCGCCTTCGTCGCGACTGGAAGGGAGCCTCGCCCCATGGTCTTCAGCTCCTCGCCGCGATCGCCGCTTCCCTGCTGGCCTTGCTTTGGGACGGGCTTCCGGCGGCCGTGGTCGCGACGGCGCTCTTTTGGTGCGTGCTCTCGGGCGACCAACCCCTTGAGCGGCTGATGCGGGCCGCGGCGTGGGTGGTGGTCGCCGCCCTCGTGCGGCGGCTGGCGTTTACGCCCGGCGGGCTTGAACCGTCGAGCTGGCCGCTGCTTCGAGAGCCCGCCCTGCTCGCGCTTGCGCTGACGTCCGCGCTTGCGCTGTCATATGCGACGGCGAGTGATGAAGGAGGCCGCCAGCGCTCGATGGCCCTGGCCCGCGGCGCCGGCGTCGTGTGGCTCGTGCAAAGCTACGTGAGCGAACACGCCTTCGTGATTGTGCCGGTGGCGATGGCAGCAAGCGCCGCGCTCTCGAGTGCATCCCCGCCGATCAGCCTGCTCGCCGTTGCCGCCGCCGCCGCCTTCGGTCTTCACGCCTTTCCCGTGGCGTCCGCGCCGGAGCTCGTACTCTTGCCCCTCGCCCTGGCGCTTGCAGCGGCGGTGGCTTGGGTTCGCACAAGACCGGCGCGCTCAACGGCGCTGGGGCTCTAAACGACCGATCGCTTCGCTGCTGCGAAACGCCGCTCCTCGGCATTACTTCGATTGTCGGCCGCGGAGTACCGCGCAATCTGCTCAAGAACCTGGCCGCGGGGATTTGGGATGACGCTATTCGATCCGAAACTCGTAGACTGTTTGATCACCGCTAAGAAGAGTGAGCTGGCGTGTGCGCCAGCGTTCCGTTGGGCACTCCACCAGCGTTAGCCGTCCCTCCCCCGCCGCAGACTGGGCCGGTACGGATATTTCGGTACACGATGCTTCGCTCGCGCCGGACTCCGCGACGAAACGAATGGTGGTCTCGCCCGCAACGGTCTGAAAGGGCGTGAACACAGGCAGCCAATGGTTTGCAAACGCATCGGCCGGAATCGGGGTTAGCGCTCCGTCGTCCTCCACGGTCCACATTTCGCTCGCTGGACGTGAAATCAACCAAGCTCCCCGCGTTTGCCAAGTGTCCGCCATCCGGTAGCGGAGGTGTCCGTGTGCGTGCCCCGTGTACGAGACGTCGATCAGAACTTGGTTGCCTCCGTCACCGCGTTCGCGCTCCAGGACTCGCTCGACCAACACCACAGGCTCCTCCCAGTCGCTGGACTGAATTCGATAGGTGGCGCTAGCGCCCACGGGCCACGCCGGAAGGGCTGCTGCGCTGGACATGCGCAGCGTGCTCGCCGGCAGGTCAAGCTGCACGCGACGGCCCATCATCAAGTCCATGCCAAGAAGTCCCCAATAGCGGACCGCACCGTGAGACGTTTCGCCGTCGCCTCGCTCTGCGAGAACCGCACTAGCGATGCGCCATTCCAGCTCGCCGGTTCGCGCTGCGAGCTCTTGCGAAATGGCCCAAGCGCGCGCGCTGCCGTGACCGGCGCCGCGAACGGTGGTTTCATGGGATCGCTCGATCGTCGGACCAGGAAGTGCCGCCCAGCTACTGAAGATCGTCGTCGTCGTCGCCCCCGTGTCGAGAACGAAAGGAAGCGCGCTACGGCCGGCGATCGCGGCGCGGAGGTAGGGGGTCCGCTCCGTCATATGGAGCGCGAGGGTGTGCGCGACGGGAAAGTCACGTGGGCTAGCTGTGACGTGCAGCTCCATTGACTGGAAGTCGAACTCTGTGACGAGACCGCGCCAGGCGGCCTGCGGGCTGATGATGCCGCCGACGAACTCGATCGGCAGGTCGACGATGATGGCCAGTGCCCGTTGGACGGCTAGACCTCCGACCCGAATATCGACGAGGGCGCGGGACACCTCCAGCAGTCCGCCCGGGGAGCCCACCTGGTACAACGTCCCTGGTACTGGTTGAATTCCGTGTTGCTCGGCGAATTCGCGGGTAACCACGTTGGCCGAAGCCCCCGTGTCCACGATGAATGGCGCGGGCGCACTGCCCGCAACATTCGCCATCACGACGGGTGCGTTCCCCGCGAAGAGCATCGAAAACGTATGCGCCTCGTCGCAGCCGGAAGAGCACGTGTCCACCGCTGGACTCGCCTCGAGGACCCCGGCGAAGGAACAAGCTTCCTGTGCATCGATGCGGAGTGCTTCGTCCAACGCAGGGTTGTCGACGTGCTGACACGTGCGGCGGACGAGCAGTTCTACGGCGGGCACGATGGGCCGAAGCTGCGCAGCGGCGAGCGCCGCCCGAATGAGCAGTTCAGGATCGGAAAGATCCTCGGAAGCGAGCGACTCCGTGAGGCTCCGTAGTGTGACCATGTCGCTCGCGATCGCTGCCACGACCATCGCGCCGACGACCCCGTCGACATGTCCTGCTTCACGCCATTGCTCGAAGCTCCGCGACGCACTCGCGATATCTCCGTCGCGCTGAAGCGCTCTCCAGACCACCGCTCGGTCCTCCGTGGTCAGCAGAGGTGGAGTCGCGGCGCAAGCAACCAAGGTGATAAAGGCCAACGCACGTACGGACATGAGAGCGCGTGTATCACGGCGCGCACGGGTGCGATACCGCGGGCCAGCTACTCCTCCGCGGCGGGGCTAAAGGCGCCGTCCGTGAGGGCATCGAGCAAGGCGGCGAGTTCGCGAATGCGCACCGCCGTGCGCAGCTGGGCGGCGCGGTCGCCCGGCGGCAGCAGACGCTCTTCGAGCTGCAGCCGGCGTCGTTCAAAGTAGACGCTGACGACGAGCCGTTTTCGTTCGTTTTGTTCCGCCGCGCGCCTCGAGTCCTCTCGAACCAGCTGGGGCTCGGCGCTGCTGAAGGCGGCGCCGTCGAGTCGCCATTCGAGGGTGGCTTCGAGCGTCAGCGAGTCGTCCGTGGACGTGCGCACTTCGCCGAGGCGTTCGTTCAGGTCGACGCCCTGGCCCCGGCGGCCGCGTACGAAGAGCCTTGGCAGCAAGCCCGCGCGACGCGCGCGTCGCCGAAGCCGTCGAGCGACGGCGGGGTCAAGCTCGGGAAGTTCACGCACCGCCGAGAGGAGCACGTCGATCGATGGCTCGCCATCGAAGCGCCGCAGCGTGTCTTCGATGATGTGGTCGTCGAGCCTTCGCTCTGCGTCGGCATACTGCGCAGCGGAATGGGAGGTCATGAGGGCCAAAACGCCCAACTGGAAGAGCATTCGCACTAGCGTGAGCTCCACGGACAGGGCGCCGCGTAGCGCGCCGCCGCCGCGCACTGCCAGGCGCAGAGTTCGGCTCTGCGACACGGTGCGTGCTCAAGGGCGGGTCCCCGTGAGGCTTGCAACTCGGGAATTCGCGCGTTCGTCGCCCGGGCTTCGAGTGCGATGTTCACGGTCAGCCTGCGCTCCGCCGAACCGACACGCGCGGACAGCCGGAGGCTTCCTGCGCACCCTGAGCAAAGAAGAGCCAGCAAAAAAAGAAGCAGCCACGGGCGTGGTGAACGGAGCCATTGCGAATCGAGCCATTGCGAATCGAGCCATTGCGAATCGAGCACGCCGGGGCACACAGCAATCAGCGTGCCGCCGTTTGGACCCCTCGATCTTCCGGCAAAACCGCGGGTCTTACTGGCGGACCGCCATTCGCCGCCAGCGGCCGCCAACGGTTTTCGGGTACGGGATCGGCTGGCACCGGTCTGCCTATTCGCGTTCCACGCACGGGGGAGCCGTGCGCGAAGGTGAAATCATCTCAAGCCTAGCTGACGAGGGCCCTTTTGAAGGGCCGCATATGGGAAACGCTAGGCCTCAATCAAGCGAAGCTCGCTTAATTGAGGTCTAGAAGTCGTCTTGGTCGCCGAACTCTTGTTCGATCTTGTCCGCGGTCGTGGCGACCACGTGCAAGGGCAGCTCAAACTCTTCCATGTCCATCGTGGCGAGCTGAACGCTGTAGCGAACGACGTAGATGTCCTCG